>JAADDP010000113.1 GCA_013153825.1 Campylobacterota bacterium | reverse complement strand
TGCTATATAGGTGTGAAGTATAGTTATTATTGCCATAATAGCTACTAATATAAGCTTATATCGAAGAGAGTCAATTACTCTATTATGGATAGCATCATCAAATAGGATTGTGATTAATCCATTATCTATAATCATTAAGGTTCCAGTAATTACCAATACAATTAGAGAACCAATCTCAAAAAATCCGAAGATTGGACCAATAATTGGATAAACTCTATCTTGGTTCTCTTTGTCTCTAATTGAGACTCCCAAAATAAACATAAAAACTGAACCACCAATCCAAGATATAGCAGCTAATAGATGTAGGTGTATTTCCCAACCCAAATTAACCCCCTTTTAGTTTAAATCTATCAACTATAATTAAACCTAAATAAAACTTATAGATGGTTTGCTTCATTTTAAACTCATATCTCTATTTCTATAGGCAAGAAGAGTTAAAACCATCAACCCACCAATTGCATAGTATACCCAGCTAGGAATTGGGATTGGCTCTCCTCCTGCGTATGAGTGTAGTCCTGACAGGTAGTAGTTTACCCCAAAGTAGGTCATAATAACTGTGCTATATGCCCATAGAGATGCTACATTAAATATAAATGGGGTGTTCATCTTTGGAATAAATCTTAGGTGGAGAACTCCAGCATATATTAAGATTGTAACAGCTGCCCAAGTCTCTTTGCTATCCCAGCCCCAATATCTCCCCCAACTCTCATTTGCCCAGACGCCACCAAGGAAGTTTCCAACAGTTAAGAGGAATAGTCCAATAATTAGACTCATCTCTGCTATATAGGTAAGCTCCTTTATTGCGTTATCAATATTTTGGGATTTTTTTCTAAAAATAAATAGAATTAAAACAATCAATGATAACATAGAGCCAAGCCCCAAGAAGCCATCACCAGATATAATTGTTGCCACATGTATCATAAGCCAGTAGGATTTTAGAACAGGGACTAGATTTGTAATCTCTGGGTTTATAAAGTTCATATGGGCAACTGCCATAGTAATTCCAGCTAAGAAGTTGGTAGCCCCAAGTGTGAATGGAGAGTTTTTAGCCAATATCAATCCAGCAATTACAGTAGCCCCAGCTATAAATATAATGGACTCATAGGCATTTGACCAAGGGGCGTGTCCTGCAATATACCATCTAAGAGCCATTCCAACTATATGTAACACAAAGCCCACTATCGTGATTATCCACGCAACTTTGGTAATCTTTTTAATTATTTGGAGCGGTTTTACAACATTTATAAATGATAAAATAAGTAGAACCAAGCCCACTAAAAGATATAGAGGTACAAGTTTTGCAAATATATCTAGCCTATTGTAGATTCTCTCCATCTCCACCTCATCTTCTGATGGTAGAACCTTTGAGCCAAACTTATTTTGATATAGTCCAATCATATCTATAGACTGTTTAGCCTGAGTCCAATTTCCATCTTTTACCCCTCTCTCAACTCCTTGAAATAGGAAATATGTCATCTGTCGAATAAGTCCACTCATCTCTTTTGGAAAATTTCCTATTGCTGTTTGTGGATTTACCCACTTATTGTTTGGGTCGTGTGGGACTGGATATATCTTAAGAAGAGAGCCTGTATATACCATATAGGCGATATTTAACCTCTCATCAATCTTAATCAGCTCATTATCATACTTATTCTTCTCTAAGGGCTTTTTTCTAGCTGAGTTTGAGACCTCTGCTGTTAACTTATAGTCTCCATTTGGAGTAAAGAAATCTTGGAATTTTGCATACTTAACCCCTTCTGGGAGTCCAAGCTCCCTTGCCACTTTTGTATGTGATATTTTTATCATTGGAATATTTTGAAATAGGCGAGGCTCTATCATCATTCCAAGAAATATTGATGGGGCATCTGCTCCATATATAGATGTCTTTCCTGTCAACTTAGATATAACCTCATAGGAGAGAGTATCAATTGGCTTCATTCTACCTCTACTATCTTGCACAACTAATCTTGCAAACTTATCTACGGTCTCCTTATCAAATCTATTTATGGTGGAGTTCTCCTCTGTAATATCAAAGGAGTATATAGGGGCTGTCCCTATAAGAAATAGTAAAAATAGGGGTGCTAGATTTCTATTTTGTATCTTCTTAACTCTTCTAAGAAGGGTTTGAAACCTCCCCTTTTTAGTAAAGATGGTCAATAACATTCCAAGGGCAAGTAGAAAATATCCAATATATGTTGGTAGAGTCCCTGGGTCATGGTTTACAGATAGAATTGTCCCCTTCTCATCCATATCATAAGATGATTGGAAAAATCTATATCCTCTATGGTCTAGGACATGGTTCATATATATTCTAAATGGCATCTCAATCCCCTCCTCCTTATCTATTAACTTAACCTCACTAGCATATGATGATGGACTCATTGACCCTGGGTAACGCTCTAGCTGGAAATCTATAAGTTTTAGTGCAAATGGAAGTTTTATAACCTTAGCCCCCAAACTGATATACACCTTTACATCTCCAAAGTCTACCTTTTTAAATTCTCCCTCTCTTCCACTATATGAGAATATATCTATATCTTTAGACTTATCCATATATGATACTCTAAATGTTGTCATCTCTGGAAATCCAGACTTTGTCTTAAGGGAGTTTTGAACATATTTAAAAGATACTTTAGGGTAATAGTCTCTTAAAACAACCATATTTGAGCCAAATCTATATAGTTTTCTCTTCTCAAAGCTATTTATCCCACTAGATAGGTTCTGCTCCTCTCTTGTATCCATAGAGAGTGTCTGAAGGGGAAAAGTACTCTCTATCTTTAACTCTCCATCTTCACTTATAATATTAAGAGTCGGTTTTGAGCTATCTACTTTTCTATTAAATGATATAATAAATCCACCAATATTTTTAATATCACCACTAAAGAGTTCTATATTCTCTCCAGCACCTCCACCACTAACCTTTAACAGTATAACTTCACTACCATTCTCATCTTCTACCAACTGCTCAACTACAGATGGCTTATAATCTATGAGCTTAACCTTAACCCCATTATGCTCTACATCTAAACTATTTTCTGTCATAGATGATAGAAATATTGGCTGTTTCTCATAGTGGTATCTATCTTTATCATTATCTACTATATTGACCTGAAATACCTTTACATCAGAGACCATAATATTTGAGGTCTGCCCCTCTCTAATGTGCATAATCCCCTCATATCCAACATATCTAGTGATTAATGCTCCAATTGCAATTATTACAAAGGCAAAGTGGAATATAAATATTGGAAGCTTCTCTCTTCTATAGGATTTATACTTGAAGATATTATATATAAGGGTTAATGTAAAAAAGAGTAGAAATATCTCAAACCACTTAGCACTATAAATTAGGGCTCTAGCTGTCTGTGTCCCGTAATCATTTTCTATAAATGTGGCAACTCCAATAACCACCCCAAATATTACAAGAGTAGCAACTGCCACACCCATAGAGAAAATTTTTTTTAACATATTAAAATACCTCTCCTATTTTAAATAAGAGAGATTATATCCAGAAATGATTAATTATATATTAATAGATTATGCTAGGTTTTATAGCTAATTATTAAAGCTATCTCCAACCTCCGCCACCTCTACCGTGACCCATTCCCATGCCACCACCTTGACCTCTTCCTCCTCCTCTCTCATTTTGAGGATACTCAAGATGACAATACTCTCTACCTAAAGAACAGCAACCATCACTAACTCCCATCTGTTTTAAACCTCTATCAAAAGCCCAATAGTGGTTATAACTTCCTCTCTTTAGAGACTCAAAAGTATCAACTATATCATTAGCCCCAGCTCTTTGTGCAGTAGATATATGCTCTTGTAAATCATTAATATCAGTTACCTCTACCATACATCCAACCTCTAGTGCATCTCTTTGTGAACGAACCCCCTTTGAATAGAGTTGGTTATATAGGTCTTGAATTTTAGATACGCTATATACTCCTGCCCTTTGGCTTGAAGTTGTAACTCCATATCTTTGTGCTAATCTATTCACAGCATCAATATGTCTAGTTTCTGAATTTGTAGCAATTCTCTCTAGCTGATTTATTCTATACTTTGAATATAGTGCTAGATATATATCTTTTGCTAACCTCTCCTCATCATACATATATTCTAG
>JAADDP010000182.1 GCA_013153825.1 Campylobacterota bacterium | reverse complement strand
GAACCCAAATGGGTGTAGTAAAAGGGTATCAGAAGCAATTGCAAAAAATGCAAATATGGCTAGTCTATATCCAGATGATAGCTTTTATGAGCTAAAAGAGGGGCTATCTCAAAGGTTCAATATTGAAGAGTCCAATATTATAATTGGGGCAGGAAGCGACCAGATTTTAGAGTTAATCTCTAGGGCATTGCTAAATGAGAAGAGAGCAGTCTTAATGACTAAAGTCACATTTGCCATGTATGAGATATATGCCCTACAGATGGGAGCTAAAGTTATTAGGACACCAAGCTACCAACATAAAAAAGAGGAGATATTAGAGTATTACAATAGGTATAATCCAAAAATTATATATCTATGCACCCCAAACAATCCAACAGGAGATGCATTAAAGAGAGAGGATATATTTGAGATAATTGATGGGGTAGATGAGGATACTTTAGTTGTGGTAGATGGGGCATATATGGAGTATGCTAAGGCAAAAGATAGTGCCTACTCTATAGAGCCAAAAGATATTTTAAGGTATAAAAATGTGATATATACAGGCACATTCTCTAAAGCTTATGGGCTAGGTGGTATGAGAGTTGGATATGGTATAGCAGATAGAAGTCTAATTAGAGAACTTCATAAACTAAGACCACCTTTTAATATTACGACTCTATCTCTAGTTGGGGCAGTAGAGGCACTTAGAGATAGGGAGTTTGTAGAGAGGTCAATAGAGCTACACCAGCAGGAGCTTAAGAGGTATGAGATATTTGCAAAGGAGTTTGGTTTTAGATATATAGATAGCTATACCAACTTTATCACATACCTATTTGATGACAACTTAAACTCTACTGATATATCAGATAGGCTCTTTAGAAGAGGTGTTATAATTAGAGATTTAGCCTCTTATGGGATGAATGCTATTAGAGTTACAGTTGGAACACCAGAGCAAAATAGTATATTTTTCAAAAATTTTAAAGAGGTATTAAATTGAGTAAGTTTGGAGACTTAAAGAGTAGGAGTATTGAGGAGTTAGAGTCCATATCAGAGCAGATACGAGAAAAGATATTAGAGACTGTAAGTAGAAATGGGGGACATCTAAGCTCTACTCTTGGTGCTACAGATATTATTGTGGCTATGCATAGAGTTTTTGACCCAGAGGTTGACCCATTTATATTTGATGTCTCTCACCAAGCTTATGCTCATAAGCTTCTAACTGATAGATGGGATAGCTTTGATACCCTTAGGGAGTTTGGTGGAATTTGTGGATATACATCTCCAGATGAGTCTAAATTTGACTACTACAAGGCGGGACACAGCTCTACATCGATATCTATAGCTGTTGGCTCTGCAAAGGCGATTGCCCTAAAGGGTGAGCAGGATAGTAGAACTCCAGTAGCTTTAATTGGTGATGGGAGTATGAGTGCTGGAATGGTCTATGAGGCTATGAATGAGCTTGGAGATAGGAAATATCCTGTTGTAATTATTCTGAATGATAATGAGATGAGTATAGCTTCTCCAATTGGTGCATTGAGTAGAGTTCTATCTAGAACTATGGCATCTCCCCTCTACCAGAAGTTTAAATCAAAGACTAAAGAGCTTTTAGAGCATCTCCCAGATGGGGCTACATATGTGGCTAGAAGAGTCGAGGAGTCATTTCAACTAATTACCCCAGGGATTCTGTTTGAGGAGTTGGGGCTTGAATATATAGGCCCAATTGATGGACACAATATAGCCTCTTTAGTTGAGACTATGAAGATTGCAAAATCTATGAGAAAGCCTGTAATTATCCATACCCAAACTATTAAAGGAAAAGGGTATAAGGAGGCTGAAGGTGTTGGAAAAGAGCATTGGCATGGAGTTGGTGCATTTGATTTGAAAACGGGTAAGAGTCTTAAGAGAAGCTCAGCAGTTAGTGCCACAGAGATTTTTTCTAAAAAGCTTGTAGAGCTTGCTACTAATGATAGAAAAGTGGTGGGAGTTACAGCTGCTATGCCAAGTGGAACAGGGTTAAATAGGGCAATAGAGAAGTTTCCAGATAGATTTTGGGATGTGGCAATTGCTGAGCAACATGCAGTAACCTCTATGGGTGCTTTGGCAAAGGAGGGCTTTAAGCCATTTTGTGCAATCTACTCAACATTTCTACAGAGGGGCTATGACCAAGTTATACATGATGTCTGCTTGATGAATTTAGGTGTAAAGTTTGCCATAGATAGGGCTGGAGTTGTGGGAGAGGATGGGGAGACTCACCAAGGGGCGTTTGATATATCATATCTTCGACCAATTCCAAATATGACCCTTCTAGCTCCAGCTAGTGGTAAATCCTTGGAGTTTGCTATGGAGTTTGTAAAAGATTTCCCAACACCTTGTGCATTTAGATACCCTAGAGGTAGCTTTATATTAGAAGAGGAGAACCCAAAACCTTTTGAGCTTGGAAAATCTGTTTTACTATCTAGAGGGGATAGTAAAATCCTATTTATTGGATATGGGAATGGGGTTGGAAGAGCAGTAGAGACTGCAAAGATTTTGGGAAGAGATATATCTATTCTAGATTTAAGATTTGTAAAGCCGTTAGATAGAGATATGTTAGTAGATTTGGCAAAGAGCCATAGTAGGTGGTTTATATTTAGTGATAGTGCCAAAATTGGGGGAGTTGGAAGTGCCATTTTAGAGTTACTTTCAGATGAGCAGATAGGTGGTGTTGAGGTTATATCTTTTGAGTATGAGGATAGCTTTATCCCTCATGGAAATACGAAGTTGGTAGAGGAGAGTTTAGGATTACTTCCTAGACAGTTAGCAGATAAGATATCTAAATTAATTGGATAGGGTATGAGAGAGTATATCTTTGCAGGGGAGTCTGTAACTGAGGGTCATCCAGATAAGATGGCTGACCAGATAAGTGATGCAATTTTAGACTATATTATCGAGAGGGATAAGATGGCTAGAGTTGCTTGTGAGACGGTTGTTACAAATGGGATATGTCTAATTACAGGGGAGCTTAAAACATCTATATATGCACCGATGCAGGATATTGCAAGAGATGTGATAAGGGAGATTGGATATACTGATGCCTCTTTTGGGTTTGACTATAGGAGTGCTGGAGTCTTAAATGCCATTGGTGAGCAGAGTATCGATATAAACCAAGGTGTTGATAAGACTTCTGGTGAGCTTGGAGCTGGAGACCAAGGGTTTATGTTTGGTTATGCCTGTGATGAGACTAAAGAGCTTATGCCACTTCCAATAACCCTAGCCCATAAACTTACCAAGAAGTTGGCAGAGGTTAGAAAGAATGGGACTCTACCATTTTTAAGACCAGATGGAAAGGCTCAAGTGGCTGTTAAGTATATTGGGGGTAGGGCAGTAGGTATCGATAATATTGTAATATCTGCACAGCATGATGAGAATATCACTTTAGATATATTGAGAGATTCAACTCTTACTGAGGTGATTGAAGCTGTTATCCCTCAAGAGCTTTTAAAAGATGAGACAAAGTTTTATATAAATCCAACAGGGAGATTTGTAATTGGAGGCCCACAAGCTGATGCTGGACTTAGTGGAAGAAAGATTATAATGGATAGTTATGGTGGGAGTTGCCCACATGGTGGAGGCTCATTCTCTGGTAAAGACCCAACAAAGATGGATAGAAGTGGTGCATATATGGCTAGATATATAGCTAAAAATCTTGTAGGGGCTGGGGTGGCTAGTCGGGTAACTGTTCAGTTGGCATATGCTATAGGGGTAAGCTCCCCAGTCTCTGTAATGGTTGATACAAATAGTAACGATATAGATAGTAAATTGGTAGAGGAGATGGTATTAGATATATTTGATTTAACTCCATCAGGAGTTATAAAAACTCTAAATTTACTTAGACCTATATATCGAAAAACATCTATATATGGACACTTTGGAAGAGATGATGTCGATTTTAGTTGGGAGAAGTTGGATAGAGTAGATGATATTAAATCATACTTAAAAATATAGATATTTCTATTTCCACTTTTATAAAAAATAAATTTATTTTTTTGTGTATTCTCTAATAAAAAATTAAGAATATTTTTACTTTTAAAGGGTTTATTTAATTATCTTTTGATATAGTTTGGAGTAATTTTAAATTAGGAGAAAATATGGCAGTAATTATTACAGATACATGTA
>JAADDP010000187.1 GCA_013153825.1 Campylobacterota bacterium | reverse complement strand
TTGAGAAAACTGTTTGGAGCTATATTTATACTCTTATCTTCTGGTATTGCCGTTTGGTATCCTATTATAAAGCTATTTTAGGAGATTTTATGTCTAAAGCTAAAAGATATAATCCAGAGACTAATATAAAAAAATCCCTAGAGTTTGGCAGAGCCAATATACTATATATATTTCTAATACCTATAACTTTTGCGATTATAATATCTCTTATAAGATTGAGGATTTTCTATTTTATCTTAAATCTTGTGGGGTTTGCTCTATTCTATATGACTGCAAAGAGCCACTCTATTGGGATAAGGCAGGAGATTGAGTATTATAAAAAGAGGTTAGCAAAAGCCCCAAAGATACCATATAAACTTATTAGTGGATTACTACTTGGTCTATCTACTATATACATATCAACTATTGCTGGGGGTAGAGGTATTGTTATTGGTCTATTCTTGGGAATTATCTCCTCTATAGGCTATTTTCTATATTTTGGTTTTGACCCAAAGAGAAATAAGTTAGATAATTTAGGTGACATATCTGCAGATTATGTCTTAGAGACTCTAGAGATATCTAAAGATAAGCTCATGGCTATAGAAGAGGATATTAAAAAGATAAAAAATATTAGATTAAGTAGGCAGTTAAGAGTTGCAGTAGATAGAGCATATGAGATATTAAATAGTATAGAAGATGAGCCAAAGGATTTGAGGGTTGTTAGAAAGTTTATAATCGTCTATCTTGATAGTATAAAAAATATCACAAAATCATATGTTGACTTAGATGAGAGTGAGATAACAGAAGAGACCAAAGATAGGCTCTATAATCTACTTTTAGATGTTGAAGAGAGGTTTAAGCAGGAGCTAGAGAAGTTAAAAAGAGATAATCTCTTTGAGTTAGATGTAAATATAGATACTCTAAAAGAGCAGATAAAAAATTAGATAAAGGATTGAGATATGGATAAGCAGACAAAAGATTTAGTAGAGACTACAGTAGTAGAAAAGAGTGAAAATCTACCAGATGTGCTACCTCAAGAGGAGAGTAAGTTAGAGAAGGCTCTAAGTGAGATAGATTTTAGTGATAGAAGCTCAATTATATACTTTGGAACATCGACCCAAGAGCAGTTAGATGAGATTTCAAATAGAATGATAGATGGTGTTAAGAATAAAGATACTGGGGTTGTTGGAAAGATTTTAAATGAGATGGTTGCCTCAATTAAGGGTTTTGATATAGATGAGCTAAATCCAAATAGGGAGCTACCTTGGTATAAGAGTCTATTTGGTGGAACAAAACCACTTGTAAAGTTTATTCAAGGCTATGAGGAGGTTAGAGACCAGATTGACCAGATTTCAAATAACCTAGAGGGGCATAAGGCTCAACTGACAAGAGATATAGTAGCACTAGATAAGTTATATGAAGCTAACTTAGACTATTTTAGAAACTTAGAGATATATATTAAGGCAGGGGAGATAAAGCTTAAGGAGCTAAATGAGCAGATTATCCCAGAGTATGAGAAGAAAGCTAAAGATGGAGATATGTTAGCTATACAGGAGCTTAAAGAGATTAGAGGTTTTAGAGATGATTTAGAGAGGAGAGTTCACGACTTGAGGCTATCAAGACAGGTGGCTATGCAGTCGCTTCCAAGCATTAGATTAATCCAAGAGAATGATAAGGCACTTATAAATAAGATTACCTCAACAATAGTAAATACTGTGCCTCTATGGAGAAATCAATTGGCACAGACAATTACAATATTTAGAACTCATGAGTCTGCAAAGGCTCTAAAAAATGCCACAGATTTAACAAATGAGCTTCTAGAGAGAAATGCTGAGGGGTTAAGAGAGGCAAATAGAGAGGTTAGAACTCAAGTTGAAAGAGGAGTCTTTGATATAGAGAGTGTAAAAAAGGCAAATCAGAGCCTAATAGATACTCTAAATGACTCCTTAAAGATTGCAGATGAGGGGAGAGAGGCTAGGGCTAGAGCCTTAGAGGATTTAAATAGGACAGAAAGAGAGTTAAAAGATGCTCTACTCTCTACAAAAGCTAAACTTGAGGGGTCAAATAGTGGGGCTGTTTGATTGGATTACAGGTCAATTTATAGAGGTTATTGAGTGGGTTGATGATAGTAGTGATACTATGGTGTATCGCTTTCCAACATATAATAGAGAGATTAAGTATGGGGCAAAACTTATAGTAAGAGAGTCTCAAGTAGCCATATTTGTAAATGAGGGGGTTGTTGCTGATGTATTAGAGGCTGGTATATATGAGTTGGAGACAAAAAATCTTCCTATATTGACATCTCTACAACATTGGCACCACGGCTTTAACTCCCCATTTAAGGCTGAGGTATATTTTATCAATACAAAGAGATTTACAAATCTAAAGTGGGGAACTAGAAATCCAATTATGGTTAGAGACCCAGAGTTCTCTATGGTGCGTATAAGGGCATTTGGAACTTATGAGATAAGAGTTATTGAGCCAAAACTCTTTATGGTTGAGATTGTGGGGACAGATGGACATTTTGTGGTTGATGAGATAGATGAGCAGTTGAAAAATTTAATTGTTACAAATTTTGCCACAGTGCTTGGAAAGAGTAGAGTTCCAATATTAGATTTGGTCTCAAACTACGATAAATTTAGTAAATTTATTACCAAGAATATAGCTCCACAATTTAGAGAGTATGGGCTAGAGCTTACTAAAGTTTTAATTGAGAATATATCTCTACCAGAGAGTCTAGAGAGAGCGTTAGATGAGAGGGCTACAAGGGAGATAGCAGGAGATTTAGATGACAATATAAAGTATCAGGTTGGAAATGCACTCAAAGAGGGTAGAGGCTCAATTAGTGATATTATTGGTATGCAAGTTGGCTTCTCGTTTGCTAAAGATGTGGTGGAGAATATAGATAGTAGCTCTGTTAAATCTAAAAAAGATATGCCACCACCTCTTCCAGATAGAGAGGTTATAAGCTACTATGTAGCAATTAATGGAGAGTCTAAAGGCCCTTTTAGCTCTAAGGAGGTGGATAAGATGGTAGCAGATGGAGATATAAAGAGAGATACTCTAATGTGGAAAAAGGGGTTGGATAGTTGGGTTGAGGCTAAAGAGCTTATAGAAGAGAGCTTTAGAGAGGTTCCACCTCCTCTTCCATAAAGGAGATATATTGAAATTTAAAGTTATAAGTTTTAAGTGTCAAGGGTGTGGAGGTGCTTTAAGGTTTAGTCCAACTATAAACTCTCTAAAGTGTGACTTTTGTGGGGGAGTAGAGAAGATTGAGTTAAAGGGTGGTTTGGTTGAATCTTATCCTCTAAAGAGTGGTCTAAAGTTTAGAGATAATATTAAGATAGATAATAGAGAGGTAAGTTGCATTCGGTGTGGAGCATCTTTTACTCTAGCTTATGATATTGTAAGTAGTAACTGCCCCTATTGTGAAACTCCTGTGGTTACAGATTTTATAAAGTTGATTAAGCCAAACTCTCTAATTCCATTTCAGATAACTCCAAAGGAGGCACAGAGTAGATTTAAACGGTGGATTGGCTCTTTATGGTTTGCCCCAGATAGATTAAAGGATTTTGTAGATGGAAATAGAAAACTTTTAGCTCTTTATATCCCATATTGGGCTTTTAATGCTAAGACATATACAAAATATAGTGGAGAGAGGGGAGATATATACTTTGTAACTGTTGAGAGGAGAGTAGTTATAGATGGTAGAGAGCAGATTGTCTATGAGAAAGAGGCTAGAGTTAAGTGGACTCCAGTATCTGGAGAGGTCTCAAACTCATTTAGAGATTTAGAGGTTAGTGCTACAAAGGTTTTACCAATTAATCTGTTAGAGTCTCTATCCCCTTGGAATTTGGCTAAGGCTATCCCATTCAATCCAAAATATCTTTTGGGATTTATCTCTAGAGAGTATACTATTGCACTTCAAGATGGATTTAATAGAGCAAAGAGAAAGATGGAGATAGTAATAGATAGAACAGTTAGAAGAGATATTGGAGGAGACCACCAGAGAATAGAGTATAGAGATACCCTCTATAGGGATGAGGAGTATAAAGGTATACTATTTCCTATATATAGAGCTGAATTTAGGTGGAAAGGGGAAGATTATATATATCTTATAAATGGGCAATCTGGCAGGGTTGTGGGGGAGAGACCATATAGT
>JAADDP010000080.1 GCA_013153825.1 Campylobacterota bacterium | reverse complement strand
TATCTACAATCTTAGTAACAACTAAATCTGAAGTTACATTTAGTCCAGTCCTAGCCATATCTAAAATTCTATCAACTGCCACTATAATAGCTAGATACTCTACAGGGAGTCCAACCTGATTTAATATTACGACCATCATAACAAGCGAAGCAGATGGGAGGGCTGCAACCCCAACACTAAGGGCTACGACTGTTAAGCCAAGAACTATCTGGTCTCCAAAGCTCATATCGACTCCGGCTAGATTTGCAATATATAAAACAGCAATTGTAAGGTATGCTGCTGTCCCATCCATAGAGACTGTCGCCCCAAGTGGTAAAACAAACCCAGCACTATCTCTACTTACTCCCCCCTTCTCCTGAACTACTCGAAGGCTAACAGGTAGAGTTGCTGCACTAGATGCCGTTGAGAATGCCATAATTGGAGCCTCTTTTATATCATTTAGATATCTATATGGATTTATCTTGGCAAAAAATGCTAGAAGAGCTGGTAGAGTTACAACTGCATGTATGATGATTACAAACAATACCATTATGACATATGACCAGAGATTTAAAATTACATCAATTCCCTGCTTTGCGATAATGTATGATATTAGAGAGAATACCCCAATTGGAGTTAAATTGATTACCCACTTTGCTATATGAAACATAGCCTCATTGATTGCTGAGAAGAGGTAGAATAGTAGCTTTTGATATCTCTCTTCAATATAGAATGAGGCCATAGCTAAGAATATTGCAAATACTATTATCTGCATCATAGAGCCTGTAGCAAGTGAGTTAAATATATTTTTTGGAATAAAGCTCATAATCATATCATGAAAGGAGAATGGCTTTATCTCACTAGCCTTTGCATACTCAAGCCCAGAGGCTGTTGTAGGCTCTCCAATTGGAAAGATATTCATAGCAACTATTGCTAAAAGCACAGCAAGTGCAGTTGTAATTAGATATAGAGTGATTGTTCTAAACCCAATCTTTTTCAACTTCTCAATTGAACCAAGCCCAGTTAGTGCTGTATATATAGAGGCAAATACCAGAGGGACAACAAGCATTTTGAGAAGAGATACAAATACATCTCCAATTAGCTTCTGCTCTAGTGCTATTGATGGAGCAGTTACTCCAAATATAATCCCAAGGAGAATTCCAACTATAACCTGCACATTTAAAGATTTTAGATAGCTCATATATCCCCTTTAGATTATGAGTGGTAGTTTGGAGACTCTTTTGTGATTGTCACATCATGCACATGAGACTCCTTAAGCCCTGCTGATGTTATCTCCACAAATTGAGCCTTATCCCATAGAGTTGGAATATCCTTTGAGCCACAATATCCCATAGAGCTTCTAAGTCCACCTATCATCTGATGTATAACACTAGATATTTTGCCTCTATATGGAACTCTCCCCTCAATTCCCTCTGGGACTAACTTATCTGATGCTGTCCCCTCTTGGAAGTATCTATCGGTGCTTCCTTTACTCATAGCCCCAATACTTCCCATACCTCTATACTCCTTAAACTGTCTCCCATTAAATAGGATTATCTCACCTGGAGCCTCATATGTCCCAGCAAGAGCAGACCCTAGCATTACACAACTAGCACCAACAGCTAAAGCTTTTGCTATATCTCCAGAGTATCTAATTCCACCATCTGCAATTACTGGAACTCCATACTCTCTTGCCACATTTGCCACCTCATCAATAGCCGATATCTGTGGAACTCCAACTCCTGCTACAATTCTAGTGGTGCAGATAGAACCTGGACCTATTCCAACCTTTACAGCATCAGCTCCAGCCTCTATTAAATCTATAGCCCCTTTTGCTGTTGCAATATTCCCAGCTATAACATCAATATCAAATCTATCTTTAATAGCCTTAACCGTATCGATTATCCCCTTTGAGTGACCATGTGCAGAGTCTAGGACAATTACATCAACACCAGCCTCTATCAATGCTCTTACTCTATCTATCTGTCCTACTCCAACTGCTCCACCAACTCTAAGTCTTCCAAATCTATCTTTATTGGCATCTGGATACTGCTCTTTCTTCTCAATATCTTTAATTGTAATAAGCCCTTTTAGAGTGTTGTCATCATCTACAATTGGGAGCTTTTCAATCTTGTGCTGTTGGAGTATCTTTGTAGCCTCTTCTAGGGTTGTCCCCTCTTTTGCTGTAACTAGAGGAGCTTTTGTCATAACAGATTTAACATTCACAGACATATCACTTATAAATCTAAGGTCTCTATTTGTGATAATTCCAACAAGCTTGAAGTTGTCATCGACTACGGGAACTCCAGATATCTTATATTCGCTCATGAGAGCTTCAGCCTCTGCAACACTTCTATCTGGCTGTATAAATATTGGGTCTATTATTATGCCACTCTCAGACTTTTTTACCTTCTGAACCTCTTTTGCTTGAGATTTTATATCCATGTTTTTATGGATTATCCCAATTCCTCCAAGTCTTGCCATAGCGATTGCACTCCTTGACTCGGTTACTGTATCCATAGCTGCCGATACTAATGGGATATTTAAATCTACTCTTTTAGTCAGTTTTGTCTTGATAGATACCTCTTTTGGAAGAACCTCTGAGTATTGAGGCACAAGTAGTATATCCTCAAAAGTTAACGCTTTCATCTTTATGTTCATATTTTCACCTCTACTTATAGTTTATAGCTCTCTCTAAGCTCATTGCACCATCAAAAACTCTCTGTTCTTGAAATAGATTTCCAATTAACTGAAGCCCAATAGGCATACCATTCTCATCTCTATCTACTGGAATTGAGATTGCAGGGAGTCCTGCTAGATTTACAGATATTGTGAACATATCACTCTTATACATCTCTAATGGATCTTGAAATGAACCTATTTTTGGGGCTACATCTGGAGCAATTGGAGATAGTATTAGGTCTGCCTCTTGGAAAACTCTACTATACTCCTCTCTGATGAGGTGTCTCACCTTTTGAGCCTTTAGATAGTAGGCATCATAGTATCCAGATGATAGGACAAAGTTTCCAAGCAGAATTCTACGCTTTACCTCATCTCCAAAGAGGTTTCTCGTTTTTATATATGTATCTGCTAGATTTTTCCCATCTTGTCTATTTCCATATCTAATCCCATCATATCTAGCCAAATTTGTGGTGGCTTCTGCTGTGGCTACAATGTAGTATGTGGCAATATCATACTTTGTATTTGTCATTGTGGTGTGGATAATCTCATGCCCCTCACTCTCTAAAGCCTTAACTGTCTCTCTATATGCCTTTTTTATAGAGTCTGATGCCTCATCGATGTAGTTATCCACTACTGCAATTTTTAGCTTTCTGTCTGGATTTAGATTTTTAGAGACACTATTTAGTTTTACATCTGAACTTGTAGAGTCTTTTGGGTCGTGTGAAGCTATAATATCATAGAGAATGGCACTATCTTCTACATTTTGGGTGATTGGTCCAATCTGGTCTAGACTTGAAGCGTAAGCTGATAACCCATAACGGCTAACTCTCCCATATGTCGGTTTCATCCCTACACAGCCACAATATGATGCTGGTTGTCTAATTGAACCACCTGTATCACTCCCCAAAGCACATATGGCAATCTTCCCCCCAACTGCACTAGCACTTCCTCCAGAGCTTCCACCTGCAACTCTACTTCTGTCATGGGGATTTTTTGTCACTCCATAAAATGAGTTTTCAGTAGTTGAACCCATGGCAAACTCATCCATATTTGCCCTACCAAATGGGGAGAGTCCATTTGATAGGAGATTTTCAACTACTGTAGCGTTATATGGGGCGATATAACCTTGTAAAATCTTGGAGCCTGAGGTTATTGACCACCCCTTTACTTGTATGTTATCTTTTATTAATATAGGAACTCCATCTCCATAGGATGAGAAGTCTATATAGGCGTTTAGTTGGCTACTCTTTGCCCTATTTTTTAACTCTTCTTTTATATCTGCTAACTCTTCACTACTCTTAGTTAAAGCTTCCTTTAATGTAATCACGCATCTTTTCCTATTTGCAATATTAAAAATTGCGTGATTATAGCTAAAAGTTGTTTTGGATAATATTTAATGCATGAACCATCTCCCATCGCTTGGAAATAGGGCATATTTAAAGTTTAACCAAGCCTCATAGCTAAATAGAGTCTCTCTTATAGGTGTAAATT
>JAADDP010000094.1 GCA_013153825.1 Campylobacterota bacterium | reverse complement strand
AGAATAGAATTATAGAAGAGTTGCTTGTAAAAGTTGGGTTAAAAAAAGGGTATATTAATAGATATCCTCATCAGTTTTCTGGTGGAGAGAGACAGAGGATTAATATAGCAAGGGCTTTAGCTGTAAAACCTCAACTTATTATATGCGATGAGCCAACATCTGCACTTGATGTATCTGTAAGACTTAAAATATTAAATCTTCTAAAGAGTCTTCAAGATAGTGAAGGGATAAGTTATCTATTTATAACTCATGATTTATCAACAGTTCCATTAATTGCAGATAGAGTTTTGGTTTTAAATAGGGGTAGAGTTGTTGAGGTTGGGTCTGTCAATGAGGTTATGAATAATCCAAAGGAGTTATATACTAAAAAACTCTTAGACTCAATTTTAAAAGTAGATACTTAAATTAAGAGACTATAAGAGTATATTTCTGGAGTATTCAAATTTAGAAACTCATCCTCTAAATCAAACTCAACAACTCTACTATTTGTCTCCTCTATAAGTGATTTAACTCTATGGGTATTACTATTTAGGTTTCTCTCTGCCACCCTTAATACCCCTCTCCTATATATTCCACAGAGAGGCTCAATTCCATTTTTGGATTTTGCTACTACAATATCAAACTCTGGGCTACTCTTTCTATATATTTTTTCTATAATCTCTTTAGTTATAAATGGGATATCTACACTAAGGATAAATACCTCATCAACATCTAAACTCCTAAATATGGATATAATTCCAATAAGTGGGGAGAAGATATTACTATCATCAATGATTAGATTGGCATTAAAGTTAAACTTATCGTTTTTGGTAGATATATAGACTCTATTAAATATTTTGGATAATCTTCTATATTGATACTCTGTCAATGTATCATATCCCCCAAATGGTAGTAGAGCCTTATCTCTCCCCATCCTTGAGCTTTTTCCACCAGCAAAAATTATAGCAGTATCAAATTTCACACTTAAACTCCATCTTTGAGTATATCTTATATATATTTTTATACTTAAACTGTAAGCTGTTGGCGTGTAACATAAGCCTCTTAGCCCCTGTAGCCTCTACCCTCTCATATTGAGATAACTCATCATCTAAATATCTCTGGGCTATACTATTTGAGACTCCATATATTGGGTCACCAATGATAGGATATCCTATATGGTATAGATGAACTCTTATCTGGTGAGTTCTTCCTGTAATGGGAAAACACTCTATAAGAGAGCTATCTAGACTCTCATTGTAGAATTTTGGTCTAAATATTGTCTTTGCAAACTTTCCATATTTGGAAATCTCAACCTTATGTTTAGATGATGTGTAGTCTCTTCTAACTGCTATTGGCTCTTCTATGGTAAACTCCCTCTCAACTCTTCCATTTACCCATGCTAGATAGCTCTTTTCTATCTGTTTTGTCTGG
Source organism: Campylobacterota bacterium (assembly GCA_013153825.1). Taxonomy (GTDB): domain Bacteria; phylum Campylobacterota; class Campylobacteria; order Campylobacterales; family Sulfurovaceae; genus UBA1140. Next base: position 2,750 of record JAADDP010000094.1, on the reverse strand, counting down.
AATAGATTTTTTAGATACCTCTCACTCTCTCTATCTCTTGATGCTAAAAGTAGTCCAGATGTCTCTTTATCAATTCGATGGACGGGATTTGCTCTACCACCTCCAGAGTATCTTATCTCATCTAACATGGAGTATGGAGTATTTAAATCTTTTGGATGCACCAATACCCCAGAGGGTTTATCAAATATGACAAAATCTCGGTTCCAAAAGATTGGAGTAACCCCAAGACTCTTAGGCTCAAATAGTATAAGCTCCACCTCCCCTTGTATGGTTTTAGATTTATCTCTCATTGGAGTCTCATCTATAAGTAGCCTCCCCTTATCTATAAATCTTTGAGCCTCCCCTTGGGATAGATTAAACTCCCTGATTAGAAATAGAAATGATTTTATCTTTTTTTCTATAAAAAATTTTTTCTTTATAAATGGCATATATCTCTCAACTTATACTGGAATGTAGATTTTATCTATTAACTCTTGATACTCACTCTCTAAACTACTATCGATAGTAATTCCACCACCACTTTTATAAAATAGCTTTCTACTCTCCTCCTCAATAAATCTTATCATAACAGCAGAGTAGAGGGCATCTCCTGTAAATATCCCAAAGATACCTGTATAAAATCCCCTATCATAGTTCTCAACTCTATCTATAATATCTACTGTGCTTCTTTTTGGTGTGCCTGTAACTGACCCAGCAGGGAGAAGTCTATTTAAAATAGACCCCAGATTGGCTCTCCAATCTTTTGGAAGCTTTGCAGTAATTTCTGAGCTAACCTGTAGAAGCTCCTTATCTCCTGCTCTAATCTTATCTATATACCTAAATCTCCTAACCTTAACATCGCTTCCAACCATTCCCAAATCGTTTCGCATAAGGTCAACTATCATAATATGCTCTGCCATCTCTTTTTGGTTATTTAAAATGGTATCTTTTGCCCCACAAATCCCAGCATCTATCGTCCCCTTCATAGGATAGGTTGAGATTTTGTTATCTCTTATCTCTATAAACTTTTCTGGAGAGAAGCAGACAAATCTACCCTTTAGATATATCTTATATTTTGCTTTGGAGATGTGGAAAATCTCCTCTAGCGTTAGCTCCGTCTCAATTTTAGACCTAAAGGAGAGGTTTAGAAGATATGTATTGCCTCTCTTAATCTCCTCTATAACCTCATCAAAGGCAATCTTATACTCTCTAAATGGTATTGGCTCTCTGCTAAATTGGAACTCTCTATCTATCTCCATCTCTGAGTAGTTTCTAAACCCCTCTATATCAAATAGTATATCTCCACTCAAGTTTGATAGCTCTTCTACTATAACCTCACTCTTATTAAATGAGATGATAAATATGAAAGGGGTTCTCCTCTCTGCTAGATAATCAATCCTATCCATACTTAGCTATCGAGCAGAAGTGCCTTTAGTATAGCCATTCTAATAAATACCCCATTCTTAACCTGCTCTAAAACTTTACACCTTTGGTCTTCTAGCATCTCATCAGATATATCTATATTTCTCATTACAGGGCCAGGATGAAGAACTATAATATTTCTATCTTTTAACCTCTCTTTCGTGATACAATATTCCTTTGCATACTCGTCGTAATCCTCAAATATTGGAGCTTTGTGTCTCTCAAGTTGGGCTCTTAGACTCATAATAATATCTACATTATCTAGTAGCTCATCATCTAGCTTTTCACACTTTCTGAGGCTGTTATTTGGCATAAATGGCTCTGGTGCAACTAGAGTGATATCCATTCCAACCCTCTCAAATAGTCTAATTGCAGAACTTGCAACCCTTGAGCTTACAATATCTCCAACTATTGCTATCCTCTTCCCCTTTAAATCCCCAAAAATCTCAAGTAGGGTGAAGTAGTCTAGAAGTGCTTGGGTTGGATGTGCATAGTTTCCAGCCCCTGCATTTATTACAGTTGTTGAGTTCTTATCTGCAAGTTTTCTTGGAACACTATTAAACTCATGTCGAATGATTATCCCATCTGCCCCCATTGCAGATAGTGTATCAAAAGTATCCCCTAGAGTCTCCCCCTTCTTAGTTGAGCTTTTTGTGGGGTCTAGATGGACAACTGTAGCCCCTAGCCTCTTTCCTGCAATCTCAAATGAGCTTCTAGTTCTAGTTGAGTTCTCAAAAAATAGTGTAATTAGGAGTCTGTTTTGTAGAAGTGGTGGTGGGAGCTGTCTCTTAAAAGCTTTGGCATCTCTTATAATATTTGCTAACTGAATATCACTCAAATCCTCTGTATCTACAAGATGTTGCATATCCTCTTCCTCACTTTTAAAAATTTTGCCATTATAGCCAATAGTTTTAAAGATTTTTAATAAAATTGTCCAATCCCTCATCTAAAAGCCACCAGCTATCAAAGTGGCTATTGTAGAATGGGGCTGTAACTCTATTAAAGTCATCTCTATCCCTATATAGATTTACACACCAATCAAAATCTATACCTCTCCTCTCTAGAGCCTCTATACTCAACATGGTATCATTTATACAGCCAAGGTTTGATGGGGTGATAAGGAGTGTCTTTGCACCCAACTCCTCTATTAAGTCTATCATCATGTAGTCTCTCTTAATTGGAACCATAAGCCCCCCAGCACCCTCAATAATCAATATATCAGATAGTTTAGATAGCTCTTTAATTTTATACTTTATCCTCTCTATATCTATAACCCCTTTAGTATCTGCAGAGAATGGGGAGGCTGGAAGCTCAAATGTGTAGGCTGTTATATCTTTTGGAGAAAATTT
>JAADDP010000034.1 GCA_013153825.1 Campylobacterota bacterium | reverse complement strand
TAATATCCTTCTAAAATTTTTAAATCTCCAAATCATTGAGATTTGTGATTTATATTATTATATCACAATTTATATTATATTTTATGATTTTTATTTGTGAAGATTGCCCCATTTTCATATTAATGGTGGGAGAGATTTAGTGAATAATCCACTCCCCCAATCTATAAAACCACTTATCCCAAATATATACAATAAATGTGGCAATTGCTAAAAATGGGACAAATGGAACCATCTTATCTTTTGCTATAAGTGATGGAACTATTGCCAAGATGGCAGATAGGAATAGTGCATAGAAAAATAGAGGAAACCCAAGCAGAGCTCCCATAGTTCCAGCCACTATTATATCCCCCTCTCCCATCGCCTCCTTTTTTAGAAGATAGCTTAGGTAGTATCTAAGAAGTGCTAAACCCCCCATTGCCATAAGAGCATTTTGAAAAGCATCTAAAAAGTTTGGTTGGATAAATGCTAAAGTGAGAGCCAAAAGATTTATACTATCTGGAACTGCTAGATACTCAATATCTATTACAATTAAAACCAAGAGCATAGCAAAGACCAAAAAGAGTATTGGCATATACCACACAAACCCCAATTTATAATATACCAAAATGGCAATTACACCCGTTAAAAACTCAATAATTGGGTATTGAATAGATATCTTCTCTTTACAAAAGTGGCATTTTCCACCAAGTATAATCCAAGATATAATTGGGATATTGTGCCACCACTTTAGAGGGGTATTACAGCTTTGACAGTGAGAGGCTGGAAATGCAATATTTTCACCTTTTGGAATTCTATATATTAATACATTTAGGAATGAGCCAATAACTACTCCAAATATAGATATTATTAGATACTCTCCAACCAAGCTAAACACCCCCAAATCTTCTATCTCTATCTATAAATTGGGCTATAATCTGCTCCAACTCCCTTGGGGTAAAGTCTGGCCATAGAGTATCTGTAAAAAATAGCTCAGCATATGATATCTGCCACATTAAGAAGTTTGATATTCTCTGCTCACCACTGGTTCTAATTAGTAAATCTATATCACTATATGGGCTATCCAACTCTCTGCTTAGAGACTCCTCTGTAACCTCCTCTCCCTTCCTATTTAGCCTTGAGACTGCTCTTACAATCTCCTCTCTTGAACCATAATTTAGAGCCATTATCTGAGTTACATTTGTATAGTGCTTCGTCTCCTCCTTTACCATGGCAATTCTCCTCTGAAGCTTTGGAGAGAAGACCTCAATATTTCCAATAGTCTCAAACTTTGCTCCAAACTTATGGTATGTTGGAAGCTCCTTCTCTAACCATCTATCTAGAAGCCTCATTAGAAAGTCAACCTCATACTTTGGGCGTTTCCAGTTCTCTGTGCTAAAGGCATATAGTGTTAGAGTCTCTATTGTATCATGCTCTGCACAATATTTTGTGATATCTCTTATAACCTCTGCCCCTCTCTCATGACCTCTTGTTCTAATAAGTCCTCTTCTCTTTGCCCATCTACCATTTCCATCCATAATAAGTGCTAAGTGTCTCAATATATTATTAGCCATCGTTTAATTCTCTACTCTCTTTTAATATTTTAAATGATAGTGACAACTTATCGCTATTTCCTAAATCTACTACTCTATCTTCTCTAATAAATATAATACTATTGGTATCTGCTCCAAAATCGCCACTATCATTTAACAGATTATAACATACTGCCTCTATCTTTTTGCTTTTTAACATCATCTTAGCAGACTCCAACCCATTTTCTCTATCCATCTCAGCCTTAAAGCCGACAGTGACAATTCCACTCTTATCTATACTACTTAGGATATCTCTATTTTTAATCAGCTCCAAAGCCCACTCATCACCCAGACTACTCTTTTTAAGTTTTCCCTGCTGTGGATATTTTGGGATAAAGTCGGCAACAGCTGAAGCCATAAATAGAAATGGTCTCTTCTTAATTATCTGGACAGGGTTTGTAGTATTTAGGGATGCTCTTGCCATCTTACCCTTTTTAGCCACTCTAATTGAGTCAACTAGATACTCATACATCTCCTCACTACTCTCTACATCTATCACATATATATCTTTTGGAATATCTTGGTGAGGTCTAGTTGTAATTAGACAGACATCAGCCCCCTTTAGGTATAGAGCAGTAGCTAGAGCATTTGCCATCTTTCCAGATGAGAAGTTAGATATATATCTAACCTCATCAATCTTCTCAATTGTTCCCCCACCCGTTACAATGACTCTTCTATTATCCCAATACTCATCTCTTAATATACTCTTTGCCGTCTGGTAGAAAATCTCCATAGGCTCTGCTAAAGCCCCATTGCCTACATCTCCACAGGCTAAAAGTTTCGATTGAGGCTCAATAATAGTCACATCATTTACAGCCAACATCTTTAGAGAACCCTTTGTGTAGTGGTTCTCTACCATATTTACATTAGCTGATGGGGCTACTAAGAGAGGCTTATTAAAGGCTAGGGCTGTCTGGAGTAGAATATTATCGGCAATACCCTTACTTAGCTTATTGATTGTATTTGCAGTGGCAGGGGCAATTAGAAATATATCAGCCCCTTTTGCATAATCTATATGGTTTAGATTTGAACTCCAATCCTCACTCTCATCTGTTAAGACCTTCTCTCTAGTTAGAGCCTCAAATGTTAGAGGAGATATAAACTTTGTAGCACTCCTACTCATAACAACTCTAACTTCTGCTCCACTCTTTATAAATAGCCTTACAATCTCACACGCCTTATATATTGCAATGCTTCCTGTAACTCCAATTAGGATACTTCTACCAGTTAAATCTATAGACATCTCTAACCTCTTCCAAAGAACTTATAGAAGAAATCTTTTACAACTTTTAGTTTAACTCTAGAGATTGCAAGAGAACCCTCCTTTATATTCTTTGTAACTGTTGTTCCAGCCCCAACCATAACACTATCCTCAATAATTATAGGTGCTACTAGCTGTGAGTCACTCCCCACAAATACATTCTTTCCTATTATCGTCTTATGTTTAGCCTTTCCATCATAATTGCAGGTGATTACTCCAGCCCCAATATTTGTCCCCTCATCAATTGTGCTATCTCCTAGATATGAGAGGTGACCAGCTTTTACCCCATTTAGGGTCGATTTCTTTACCTCTACAAAGTTTCCAATCTTGGAGTCTATAATATTTGACTCTGGTCTTACTCTAGCCATTGGGCCAACTTCTGAGTCTTTAACTATTGAACTCTCAACTATTGAGTTGCTCTTTATGTGAGAGTTAACTATTTTACTATCTCCTAAGATTGAGACTCCACTCTCTAGAGTAACCTCACCCTCAAATTGGCTATTTATATCTATAAATATTGTATCTGGAAGCCTCATTGTAACTCCAGACTCCATCAACTCTCTTTTTATTCTCTTCTGCATTATCTCTTCAGCCACTGCTAAATCATATTTTGAGTTTACCCCCTTAAATTCACTCTCATCTACAAATATTGGATTTACAACTCTACTATCATCTACAGCCAACTTTATAATATCAGTTAGATAATACTCCTTTTGGGCGTTGCTATTGTCTATTCTTGGGATATACTCCTCTAAAACCTCTCTCTTTAGGCAATAGACCCCACCATTTACACTCTTTATATCTCTTTGTGTTGGGGAGCAATCCTTCTCTTCAACTATCTCTCTAATCTCTCCATTCTCTATTACCACTCTTCCATAACCCTTAGGGTTCTCCAACTCCAATACAGATAGATTAATATCTCCATCTTTCTCTATTAATTTACCAATAGACTCTTTTGTAATAAGAGGCATATCCCCATTTAGTATTAAAACTTTTTCATATCTTGGGCTAATACCTCTTAATGCTCCAGCAGTGCCAGGGAAATTTTCTAAATCTTGGATATGAAATTTTAAGTTGTTATACTCTCTATTTAACTCATCTTCTATTCTTTTTGCTTGGTGGCTTAGAACCACTACAATATCATCTGATATATCTTTTACGCTATCTATAACATGGGAAATCATAGATTTTCCAGATATTTTATGTAGAACTTTTGGATTATTTGATTTCATTCTTGTGCCTTTTCCTGCACCAAGTACTATAACAGATATATTCATATTAAACCTTTTTTAAAATTATTTTAAATTTACAGTGGAAATTATATCTAATGGAGATTAATTGAA
>JAADDP010000145.1 GCA_013153825.1 Campylobacterota bacterium | reverse complement strand
AGTTAAACTGGCTGGTTACCACTCTAGAGTAGTATCATATAGTGATATCTCATCCATATTTAAGAGAGATATAGAGGAGAAGATTAGAGATATAAATCCATTTTTTCGATATGAGGAGATATACTCCAGAGTATCTCCATACGCAAAAGAGTCACTTCAACGGCTACTATATATGGATATGGCAATATCTCTTCCAGATAGCCATTTGGATAGGATAAGTAGATTGGAGCTAGTAGAGGGTCTTGAGATTAGGCTCCCAATATTAGATAACAATCTAGTAGAGTATGTCATGGGTCTGCCATCTAGCCACAAGATGGTGGGTGGAGAGGAGAGTTATCTCATTAAGAGAGCATCCGAGGTGTATAGATTAGATGGTTACAGATATAGGGAGAGCATACCATATAGAGTACCCATCTCATATTGGCTTAGATACTCTATGAGAGAGCTTCTTAGAGTTCAACTAAACAGTAGTGATATATTCGATATGCCTCTGGTCAATAGATTAATTGATGAGCATATATCTAGGAGGAGAAACCACGCCTCTCTCCTATGGAGGCTCCTAAATCTATCAATATGGATGGATATTAACTTTAAATAAGGAGGTATTATATATATATATCTTAAGATATTACCTTAACTACATAAATTAAAGGAGTTTAAAGTTGAAAGTTGGTGTAGTTGGTACGGGATATGTTGGTCTAGTTACTGGAACATGCTTCTCTGAGATGGGAAATGATGTAACCTGTGTAGATATTGATGAGCAGAAGATTGAGGCTCTAAAGAGAGGAGAGGTTCCAATCTATGAACCAAATTTAAGTAGAATGGTTTTAGAGAACTATAAAAGAGGTAGCCTAAAGTTTACTACAGATATTAAAGAGGCTTTAGATAACTCAAATATAGTTTTTATTGCAGTTGGAACCCCTATGGGGGAGGATGGAAGTGCCGATTTACAGTATGTATTGAAGGTTGCTGAGTCTATTGGAAAGTATATGAAACACCATATGTCTGTAGTCAATAAGAGTACCGTGCCAGTTGGCACAGCAGACAGAGTAGAGGCAAAAATTCAAGAGGAGTTAGATAGAAGAGGTAGTAATCTAACTTTTGATGTCATCTCAAACCCAGAGTTTCTAAAAGAGGGGGATGCTATAAATGACTTTATGAAGCCAGATAGAGTTGTGGTTGGTGCAAAGCGTAAAGAGGCTTTTGATACTATGCGAGAGCTTTATGCCCCATTTACTAGAAGTAGGGATAGATTTATCCAGATGGATATTCGCTCTTCAGAGATGACAAAGTATGCCTCAAATGCGATGTTGGCGACAAAGATATCATTTATGAATGAGATGGCAAATATCTGTGAGAGGGTTGGAGCAGATGTAAATATGGTTCGCCACGGTATCGGGAGCGATAGTAGAATTGGATACTCCTTTATCTATGCTGGATGTGGATATGGTGGCTCATGTTTTCCAAAAGATGTTCAAGCTTTAATTAGAACAGCAAAAGAGTATGGGTATGAGCCAAAAATCTTAGAGGCAGTAGAAGATGTAAACTATAGGCAGAAGAGGGTCATTGTAGATAAGGTTATTAAGAGGTTTGGAGAGGATTTGAGTGGTAAAAGTTTTGCAATTTGGGGACTCTCATTTAAACCAGAGACCGATGATATGAGGGAGGCTACCTCTATTGTTGTAATAGATGAGCTTACAAAGATGGGGGCAGAGGTTAAAGCCTATGACCCAAAGGCGATAGATGAGGCTAAAAGTTTCTATCTAAAAGATAATGATAAGGTATCATATTTTGATAGTAAATATACACCTCTAAAGGGGGCTGATGCTCTAATTCTGCTTACGGAGTGGAAAGAGTTTAGGAGTCCAGATTTTGATGAGATAAAGAAGAGGTTAAATAGCCCTATAATATTTGATGGAAGAAATCAATATAATAAGGATATCTTGAGAGAAGAGGGATTTGAGTATTATCAAATCGGAGTAGAAGAGTAGGAGAGAGATTATGGCAAATTGTGGTCTATGTGAGAGAGATAGAGAGTTAGTTGAGTATGTTGTTGAACCAAAAGATGAGAAGATTTTAATCTGTAAAGAGTGTGAAGGGAAGTTAAAAGAGCCTCAAGAGAGTGAAAACTATTGGCACTGCCTAAATGATACTATGTGGACTCAAGAAAAGCCTATTCAAGTTGTAATATATAGAGTTTTCTCAAAGCTTGGGTGGCAAGATAAGCTAGATATGATGTATCTAGAAGATGATGTATTAGAGTGGGCAAAGAGTGGAGAGAATGAAGAAAAAATTAACGTTAGAGATAGTAATGGAAATATATTAAATGGTGGAGATAGTGTAACTATCATTAAAGATTTAAATGTAAAAGGGGCAGGATTTACGGCAAAACAGGGGACAACCGTTAAAAATATAAAATTGGTAGCAGATGACCCGACCCATATTAAGGGGAAGGTAAATGGGGTAGAGATTTTTATATTGAGTAAGTTTGTAAAAAAGGTTTAGTTATGGAGATTAGAAAGTGTCTATTTCCTGCAGCTGGATATGGAACGAGATTTCTCCCAGCAACAAAGGCTACTCCAAAGGAGATGTTACCAATTTTAAATAAGCCTCTAATCCAATATGGAGTTGAGGAGGCACTAGAGGCTGGAATTTCAAATATTGCAATTGTAACAGGGAGAGGAAAGAGGGCAATTGAGGATCACTTTGATATCTCTTTTGAGTTAGAGCATCAAATTCAAGGAAGCTCAAAAGAGCCTCTTCTAAGTGATATTAGAGATTTAATCAATAGATGCACATTCTCATATACCAGACAAAAACAGATGAGAGGTCTAGGACATGCAGTTTTAACAGGGGAGACTCTAATTGGAAATGAGCCATTTGCTGTAATATTGGCAGATGATTTATGTTTTAATGAGGAGAAGGGAGTCTTAGCTCAGATGATAGAGGTCTTCAATAGATATCAATGTTCTGTTGTGGCGATACAGGAGGTTCCAAAGGAGGATACAGCTAAGTATGGAATAATTGATGGAGATTTAGTATATGGAAGAGATGATGTCTATAGAGTCCACAATATGATAGAGAAGCCAGACCCAGAAGATGCCCCAACAAACCTTGCAATTATTGGGAGATATATCTTAACTCCAGATATTTTTGATATCTTAAGAGAGACAAAAGAGGGAAAAGGTGGAGAGATACAGATAACTGATGCCCTTATGGAACAGGCGAAGAATGATAGAGTAGTAGCATTTAGATTTAAGGGAGATAGATTTGATTGTGGCTCTATTGATGGATTTGTGGAGGCTACCAACTTCTTTTATAAAAATCTATAGGTTTTTATAAGCTTTACATATCCAAATATTTTATAAGCCCAAAGGTAAATTTATCTATTCTTAGAACTTTACTTCCCCCATATCTCTTCATAAATAGCTCCACTTGAGTTTTTGAAGAGAGTGGAATTAGGTCATCTCCGTGAGGTCCTATAAGCTTAGAGCCAAATATATAGAAGGCATCTTTTGCATCTATCTTTTTGCCTGTTATATAATCTCTTACAAACATCTTATCTATCTCTGTTCTACTTTTTACCCCATACTTTGGATATTTTTCAGGATGAAAATAGAAGTTCATCATAGATTTTACACTTGAAAATTTTATCTTTTTTCCATTTTTTAAAATTAACTCTGTGCTAAATTTTGGATACTTATCTAGCTCCAATTTATAGACAGGGTCTAGCTTCTGTTGAGCCGTCTTATTATCATCTGCAACCAGATTTATAATAAGAACTAAAGTTAATAGTATTACTCTTTTCATCTAATCTCCTTTATAAAATATCTCTTTTTTTAAATATAATAAAGCCAAATATGGCAAAAGATACCCCAACTAAAATAGGGTATATAATAGAGTATAAAATTAAGAGAGTGCTACCTAAGGTATCTAAGAGATAGTAGGCAACTGCTCCAAATATTGTAAGTTCAGGGTCAAACAGAGATATAGCTCCAACCCTAAATACCTCAATTGGATTTAACATAGCAACTGTTAAAACTACCTCATCAGCAACTCTATTTTGCATCATAAGTCCAATAAGTGCCACATCAATAAACCCAAGTAGCACTATCCAGACTCCAAACGAGATAGCAAGTCCAATATCGTGAGACTTTACAACTGTGGATATAAAAAAGGCAATCCCTAAAAA
>JAADDP010000099.1 GCA_013153825.1 Campylobacterota bacterium | reverse complement strand
ATCTGTTTGGAAAGTTTGGGGAGTTTATAGCACAAAATCCATTAAAGGTAATATTTACTACTATTTTACTCTTAGCCTACCCTCTAGCAAATGTCAAAAACATAACCTTTGATACCTCAAATGAGGGCTTTTTACATAAGAGTGACCCTATATTAAAAGATTATAATAGCTTTAGAGAGCAGTTTGGACGAGATGAGCGAATTGTCATAGCTATTGAGAGTGATAAGATATTTACTATTCCATTTTTAGAGAAGTTAAAGAGACTACATAAGGAGTTAGAGGATAATCTCCCATATTTAGATGAGGTAACATCACTATATAATGTCAGAAATACAAGAGGGGAGAAAAATCAGCTAATAGTTGAGGATTTGTTAGAGAAGTTTCCAAAAGATAGTAAAGATTTGGAGAAACTAAGAGAGATTGTAAAGGGTAGTGAGTTTTATAGAAATCTTTTTATTAGTGAAGATTTAAAACTAACTACAATTATTATTGAGACAAAAGCCTTTATATCAGAAGATGCACAAGACTTAGATGAGCTTTTAGAGGGTTTTGAGGAGACCTCATCAAAAGTTAAGAGAGTTTTATTAACTGATGAGCAAAATAGCGAGATTGTCCAAAAGACAAGGGAGATTGTCTCAAAATATAACTCTAGCGATTTTAAGATATATTATGCAGGAAGTCCCTCTGTGCTTGATGCTTTAAAGAGGATGATGAAAGCAGATATGCAGAAGTTCACTAGAGTGACTATTTTAATTATAGTTATATTCCTATTTTTAATATTTAGAAGAGTTAGTGCTACTATATATCCAATTATCGTAATTGTTCTATCTCTGCTTACTACTGTGGGGCTTATGGCAATCTTTGGAGTAGCATTTAAGCTCCCAACACAGATACTTCCATCTCTTCTAATTGCTGTAAGCATTGGGGCTACTGTGCATATTTTGAGTATATTTTTTGATAGATTTAATAAAACAGGAGATAAAAAAGAGGCACTTATATATACCATGTCTCATTCAGGATTAGCCATTGCTATGACTAGTATTACCACAGCTATTGGTATTGGCTCTTTTGCAGGAAGTGAAGTTGCTCCAATTTCTGATATGGGAATTTTTGCCTCTTTTGGGGTTTTAATTAGTCTATTTTTAACTCTAACTCTATTCCCTGCCCTATTAATCTTGACCAAACTAAAACCAAAGCCAACCAAACAGAGGGGAAAGCTAGACTTTTTTATGAAAAAGTTAGCATATATTCCAAGCCACTACTCAAAGCAGATTATATATATAAGCTCTATTCTTGTAGTAGTTGCTCTAATTTTAGTCTCGAAACTTCACACATCACACTACCCACTTGAGTGGTTTCCAAAAGATGACCCAAATTGTATAGGGACAAAATATATAGATGCCAAAATGAGAGGCTCTCTAACTGCTGAGGTTATAATTGATACAGAAAAAGAGAATGGGTGGCAAGATGCCAATAGATTGGAAAAATTGGATAGATTGACTAAAGAGTTAGAGGGTTATAGTGATGGAAAGAGTTTTATTGGAAAGATAATCTCTCTAAATACTATTGTAAAAGAGACCAATAGAGCGTTACATGAGAATAACCAGAGCTTCTATAGAGTTCCAGATAATCAAGCTTTAGTATCTCAAGAGTTACTCCTATTTGAAAATAGTGGAAGTGATGATTTAGAAGATATTGTAGATAGCCAATTTAGCAAGGTTAGAGTAACACATAAGCTCCCTTGGATAGATAGCATAGATAGTATTGATATATTAAACCACATAAAAGGTAGATATGAGGAGAGCTTTAGAGATAGCACCATCACACTTACAGGAATTATTCCAATACTTGTCCACACCTTTGCAAACTCAATCAAATCTTCCATAGAGAGCTACTATATAGCATTCACCCTAATTGCCATCAGTATGATACTTATCATGGGGAGTTTTAGGTTGGGATTAATCAGTATGATACCAAATCTAGTGCCAATAATATTTGGATTAGCTCTAATGTATACATTTAAGATGCCACTAGATATGTTTACACTACTAATCGGTTCAATAGCGATTGGTCTAGCAGTAGATGATACTATACACTTTATGCACAATTTTAAAAGATACTATAAGGCAACAAATAGTAGTATCGAGGCGATAGAGAAGACATTCTTTACAACGGGTAAAGCGATGGTTATTACAACAATTGTCCTATCATTGGGCTTCTTTGCCTATATGTTTGGGAGAATGGAGAGTGTTCAAAACTTTGGGTTTATTACAGGTAGTGTTATAATATTTGCACTACTTGCAGATATATTTTTAGCACCTGCCATTATGGTAGAGTTAGCAAAGAGAGGAAAGATATGATAAAAAAGATACTATTTGGTTTAATTGTAACAGTAAGTTTTCTCTGCTCTAATGAGGCAAGAGATATAGTAAAGAGAGTTTTAGATAGAGATGATGGAAAAACTCTAAAGCAGGATATGACAATGGTTTTAATCGATAAGAGTGGTAACCAGAGAGTAAGGCAGATTAAGACATTCTCTAAAGATTTTAGCGATAGTGAGAGAAAAATAATGTTCTTCTTAACTCCAGAAGATGTAAAAGATACAGCCTTTTTAAATTTTGACTATACTAACCCAGATAGGGATGATGACCAGTGGTTATATCTTCCTGCACTAAAAAAGGTAAAGAGAATTCCAACAAGTGATAAGAGTTCATCTTTTATGGGGAGTGACTTCTCATATTACGATATGACAGATAGAAATTTAGAAGATTTCAACTATAAAATATTAAAGAGAAGCAAACTAAATGGGAAAGATGTTGTGGTAGTTGAATCTACCCCAAATAATCAAAAAGTTATTGATGAATCTGGGTATGTAAAGAGTATAGGTATTATTAGAGAGGATATTGATGTATTGGTCAGGGCAATAGATTTTCTAAAAAATGGAAAGAAGAAATATTTTGAGGTTAAAAAGCTCCATAAGCAGGATGGAATCTGGGTTATAGATGAGATGAGTATGGTCTTAAAAGATGGAAAAAAGACTCTCCATAAGACAATTTTAAAATTTGACAATATTGAGGTAAATGTTCCAATTGAGGACTCTATCTTTACAACTAGAAGATTGGAAAAGGGGATTTAGAGTATATGAGACTTCTATCTCTAATCTTTCTATTTTCTCTATACCTTATAGCTGAAGATATAGATGAGCTTTTAGGAGGATTTGAAGATAACTCTAAAGTGGAGTTAAATGTAACCGATGTAAAATCAAAGCCCTATAGGATAAAGCTCTCCCAACAACTACTCTACTCAAAAGCAAAATCTCCACATGATGGGATATACTCAGCTAGAACCTCAATATTTTTTGAGATAAAGGAGAGAATATTAGATAACTTTAAATTTAAGGCAAATGCAAAAGCCTACTATGACTATTTATATGATAAAAACTCTAAAGAGTTTACAAAAGAGGAGCTAAGAGAGTTTAGAGATGAATTTTGGATATATGACCTATATATAGAGGGGGCTTTGAGTAGTAATTTAGATATAAAGGCAGGAAGGCAGGTTGTAGTTTGGGGTAAGAGTGACTCTATACGAATTACAGATGTTCTAAACCCACTAGATAATAGATTGATTGGCATGGTCGATATTGAAGATTTGAGAATTCCTGTCGGTATGTTGAAGTTTGACTACTATTTGGAAAATTGGCGTATATCTCCAATTGGAATATTTGAGCAACAGTTTACTAAAAATCCCCCATATGGAAGCCAATTTTATCTATCTTTCCAAAAGATTCCATCTCAAAAAGAGCCATCTAGCCCATCATATGCTCTAAATGTGGCAGGGGAGTTTGATAGGTTTGATTTAGATTTTTACTTAGCTAGAATCTATCCTCAAGATATATTTGGAAGTCCTTTAGTTGATAAAACCTCAAAGGTTGATTTTTATGGGAGTAGTTTTAATTTTGTAGATGGAAATATACTATATAAGGGGGAGATTGCCTACTTTAACGGGTTGGAGTATTTGGGTTATAGAGGGGATTATAGTAGATTTGATATGCTGGTCGGTTTGGAGTATAATGGATTTAGAGATACAAAGATTACTATCGATAGCTCAAAGAGAGATTTAGGAGATTTGGATATTAATCTATATCAGAGTGCGTTTAGATTTACAAGAGACTTTTTAAACTCAACTCTTCACGCAAACTATTTAGCCATTATAAATGGAA
>JAADDP010000088.1 GCA_013153825.1 Campylobacterota bacterium | reverse complement strand
TCTTGACAATCTTCATAATATAGAAGTTTTATTTTAAATTGCTATTAATTTCACACATTTTAGACACTTATTTAAAATATAATTGCAACTGTGAGAAGTTAACTTCTCCTCCTTTTATATTTTTTACTTTTATTATAACCGTTAGCTTATATCTCATATATTTTTAATCTATCTACCCTAGAAGGTAAAGATAAAAGCTAACTCTTTCTCCTTTTATTATAAAATATATCAAAAACTAATAGGATTTTAAGAGTGTCAAAAAAGATTGCATCTGCTAGAATTACAGAAGATAGCTCACAGCTACTGAAGGAGCTAAATAACTCACTCCCATTTGATAGAGAGCTGTATAGAGAGGATATAGAGGGTTCAAAGGCTCACGCCTATATGTTATATAAAAATGGTATCCTATCTAAGCATGAGTTTAGAAGTATTGAGAGTGGTCTCAATGAGATAAGAGATGAGATTGATAGTGGAGAATTTAGACTAGATGGAGATGATGAAGATATCCATATGGCAATAGAGCAGAGGTTAACCCACAAGATTGGTAGTGCAGGGAAGAGACTTCACACTGCTAGAAGCCGAAATGACCAAGTGGCAGTTGACTTCAGACTATATGTACAGAGGAGCAATAGAGAGATAGTAAATCTACTTATAAAGTTAATTGAGACCGTTGTAGATATTGCAGATAGTAGTATAGAGATAATGCTACCAGGTATGACACATCTACAACATGCACAGCCTATAAATTTTGGTTATCATATGTTGGCATACGCCTCAATGTTTAAGAGAGATGTAGAGAGATTTAAAAGCTCATATAGGAGAAATAACTACTCACCTTTAGGCTGTGCAGCTCTTGCAGGAACATCATATCCGATAGATAGAGGTTTGACATCAGATATGTTAGGTTTTAGAGAACCTACTCTAAACTGTCTAGATACAGTTAGTGATAGAGATTTTGCACTGGAGATACTATTTAATATATCTCTACTATTTACGCACATTAGCCGTCTAAGTGAGGAGCTTATAATATGGTCAAGTAGTGAATTTAACTTTATAACTCTAAGCGATAGACACTCCACAGGCTCATCAATTATGCCTCAAAAGAAGAATCCAGATATTCCAGAGCTTCTAAGGGCGAAGAGTGGTAGGGCAAACGGAAATTTAGTAGCACTTCTAACAGTTATGAAGTCTCTACCTCTAGCCTACAATAAGGATATGCAGGAGGATAAGGAGCCTGTATTTGATTCTGTAAAGAATGCAACCATATCTCTTAAGATTTTAGATGAGATGTTGAGAGATATGAATATTAATAGAGATAGTATGGAGAGAGCCACCCTAGTTGGTCACCTAAGTGCAACTGACTTGGCAGACCATCTAGTCAAGAGGTTAAATATTCCATTTAGAGACGCCTATCACATAACAGGAGAGATTGTCAATTTGGCAGAGGATAGAGGTGTTGATATATCTGAGTTACAGCTGAAAGATTTACAATCGATTGAGCCGAAATTAGATGGAGAGGCTTTAGAGATTTTAGACAATAGAAGATGTATGGATAGTAGAGACTCATTAGGTGGTACATCAACTGAGCAGACATTAAAACAGATAGATAGCTTAAAAGATTGGTTATTAGAAGAGAAGAGAGGAGATTTAGATGTTTAGTTTTTTTTGGAGAACAGTCTCTGTATATGCACCCGTAGATGGTGATATCAGAAGGCTAGAGGAGGTTAGTGATGAGGTATTCTCAAGCAAGATGGCTGGAGATGGTGTAGCAATTCTACCTACAAGTGGTATATTTCGCTCTCCAATAAATGGTGTAATCACAGGGATATTCCCAACAAAACATGCCTTCAGTGTTAAGGGTAGAGGTGTAGAGATTTTGGTTCATATAGGCATAGATACAGTTGAGTTGAGGGGTAGGGGTTTCAAGCTTCTAAAATCTAAAGGTGTTACAGTAAGAGCTGGAGATGTAATTGTTGAGGTTGACCTAGACTACTTGAAGTCTACAGGAAAGGATATAATAACACCGATTATAGTAACCGATAAACCTATAAAAAATGCTAAATTTGGTAGAGTAAATAGTGGAGATTTTATCTTCAAAGTTTAAGTGAACCTCTCCACCCTTCTAGTAAAACTAGATAGGGAGGAGCTTTCTTCGTGGTATACTCTTAAGGATTGGAACACAAATCTACTATACCTATATATCCATTATCTAATACTTTTAGATGAATTTTGCTATAAACAACTTTTTAGGATTTTTAATTTTGATTTTTATATTTGTTGTTAAAAGTACTTCTTTATTCTAAAGTTTATTTGTGTTGAAAGAGGAGATTGATAAAAAAATTATATAAATACTCCAATGAGTATTTATATATTAGATGGAGAGACTACTTCTTTCCGTGAGCCTCTGCAATCTCTTCAATATCTTTATCTGTAAGTTTTGCAACTTGACCTTTCATTAAACCTTTCATAGCCCCACCATAACTACCATCTTTATAACCTTTAAGAGCTTTTACAATTTCATCTTTAGTCATATCTTTAACAATCTTAGACTTCCCAAGAGCTGCCTTTTCAAAGTTCTGACCGTGACACCCTACACAAGCTGCTGTATTTGCTGCATAGATTGCTGGACTCATAAGTGCTGTGATAGCCAATAGTTTAACCACTTTTTTCATAAATCATATCCTTTTGTATGTTTTTTTATATGCACCAATAGTATAAAAATATATTGTGTATTAATCGTGTGTTTATAAAATATTTTACTCTTTAATGGTTAAAAATGGCAAATTAACCCTAATTTAGTTAAAATCATCAATCAATTTTTGTATGGAGCAGATAGCATGAATAAATCAGAATTTATTTGGATGAATGGTGAGCTTGTGCCTTGGGATGAGGCAAAAGTTCATGTTTTATCTCACACTTTACACTATGGAAATGGGGCAATAGAGGGGACAAAAGCCTATAAGACAGTTGATGGGAGATGTGCAATTTTTAAATTAAGGGAGCATACAGAGAGGCTTCTAAACTCATCAAAAATGACACTTTTAAATGTTCCATATGGGTTAGAGGAGCTTAATGAGGCTCAAGTTAAACTTTTGCAGGTGAATAATCTATTCAATGGGGCATATATTCGACCTCTAGTCTATTTGGGTTACGGTGTTATGGGGCTATACCATATAGATGCACCAGTGGAGGTGGCTATATCAGCTTGGGAGTGGGGTGCATATCTTGGAGAAGATGGACTCAAGAGGGGAATTAGATTAAAAATCTCATCTTTCACTAGAACACCAAACACATCAAGTATGGGTAAGGCTAAAGCTGTAGCAAACTACCTAAATTCACAAATGGCTAAATTTGAGGCTATAGAGGCTGGATATGATGAGGCTCTATTGAGAGATGACCAAGGTTACATTGCAGAGGCTAGTGGGGCATGTTTCTTTATGGTTAGAGATGGAAAGTTGATTACACCTCCAAGTGATAATGCTCTAGAGTCTATTACCCAAAAAACTGTTATAGAGTTGGCTCAAGATATGGGAATTGAGGTTATTAGAAGAAGAGTTAGTAGAGAGGAGACATATATCGCAGATGAGGCATTTCTAACGGGTACAGCTGCCGAACTAACTCCAGTTAGAGAGATTGATGCTAGAGTTATCGGAAAAGGTGGTGTAGGAGATATGACGCAGGAGCTACAGAGAGCATACTTTGATGTGGTAACGGGGAATAACCCAAAATATATAGACTCCTTAACATATATAAACTAAAAGGATAGGAATGCCAGCAGATATAAACGACTATTTTAAGAATAAGAGACCACAAAAGGATGAGAAGAGGGGAGAGAGTAGAGAAACTCCAGAGCCGAATGGTGGAGGGGATAGGAGAGCTTTTCCAATCTGGTTCTTCATAGTAGTGGGAACTCTGCTACTATTTATACTCTTTAAACCATTCACAATTATCAACTCTGGAGAGGTTGGAATAAAGGTGACAACAGGTAAATTTAATGATGAGCCTCTCCAGCCTGGTTTACACTTCTACATACCTGCCCTAGAGAAGATTATACCTGTAAATACTAGGGTTAGAATGATAACCTACTCAAATAGCCAGAAGCAGATGATAAATAGTGGATATTTGAGATATGAGGGTGGACTTAGAAGAAATCCAGCAATTAGAGTTATGGATAGTAGAGGTCTCTATGTTGATATAGATTTAGCAGTTCAATACCATCTTCGTCCAGAGT
>JAADDP010000087.1 GCA_013153825.1 Campylobacterota bacterium | reverse complement strand
TCTTTTCCTCCATTATTTAATGGATTTGTTCTTACAATAATAAATATATTTGAGTTTTCAAGATTTGAGAGAAATAGTGCAATATTATAGAGAGCTTCTTCTTTTCTAATTGGGGCAATTGCATCTTCTAGATTAAGGGTAACCATATCAGCTTTTAGTAAATCAAGTCTATTTAAATGTTTTAGATTTAAAGGGTTTAACATCATATTTGAACGATATACTCTCTTTTTGGTCTTCTGTTTTACCTTATCTCCTATATATTTTAATCTCTCTTTTGGTGTTAGTTTCTCTATCCAATTAATATCTTTAAAAACCATTTAGCAAATATCCTTTTATATAAATTAAATATAATTTTACAAAAAAAGAGTAGTAAAATCATGATAATTGTAAAAAATATAGAAGAGTTATTAAAGCATACAAAAAACCTAGATAGTGTAGGTTTTGTCCCAACAATGGGTGCTTTACATCAGGGGCATCTATCTCTAATAAAGAGGGCAAGAGATGAGAATAGAACAGTAATAGTCTCAATTTTTGTAAATCCAACCCAGTTTTTGGAGGGTGAAGATTTAGATAAGTATCCTAGAAGAGATTTAGCCGACATTGAGATATGTAAAAGAGCAGATGTAGATATTCTATTTATGCCAACAGTTGAGAGTATCTATTTTGAGGATGAACTAAGAGTAGAGGCACCTGCGATTAGAGGCTTTATTCTAGAGGGTAGTAGAAGAGCAGGACACTTTAATGGAGTTCTGCAGGTAGTTATGAAGCTATTTAATATTATCCTCTTTAATAGACCAAAATCCCTAAGAGCCTACTTTGGAAAGAAAGATGCCCAGCAGTTGGCTCTAATATCTCAGATGGTTAAAGATTACTTTCTAAATGTTGATATTATTCCGTGTGAGATTGTTAGAGATAGCAGTGGCTTAGCCCTTAGTAGTAGAAATGCCTATCTATCTGCTGATGAGGTTAAGGAGGCTTTAGCCATATCTCGCTCTCTAAAGAGAGCATCAAAGTTGGTTATGCAGGGGGTTTTAGATACCTCTACCATAGAGAGGGAGATGAGAGATGTTATGAAAAACTTAGATATAGAGTATATAGCCTTTGTCAATAGAGATTTTAAGAAAATAGAGACCATAGAGTTAAAAAATAGCACTATTTTAGTAGCTTGTATCGTTGGAGAGACTAGATTAATAGATAATATTTGGATTTAACTACTAATGTTACATCTTGACCTATATCAATTCATATATAAAATAGTTTTGATATTGTTATATATAAGTTATATTTTTATAACCAAAGATTTGTTTTAGGAGGAATATATGGCTTTTAATAGAAGAGACTTTCTAAAGAGTGCAGCAGTTGCCTCAGCTGCTAGTGCAGTTGGAATTTCTGTCCCAACAGAGGTTGAGGCCTCAGCTAAAGAGGCTGAAAAGGATTGGAGATGGGATAAGGCTGCATGTAGGTTTTGTGGAACTGGGTGTGGAATTATGCTTGCAACCAAAAATGGGAAGATTGTTGCAGTAAAAGGAGACCCAGCAGCACCAGTAAATAGAGGGCTAAACTGTATTAAGGGTTACTTTAATGCAAAAATTATGTATGGTGCAGATAGACTTACAACTCCTCTTCTTAGAGTCAATGAAAAGGGTGAGTTTGACAAGAAGGGTAAATTTAAACCTATATCTTGGCAGAGAGCTTTTGATGAGATGGAGAAACATGCTAAAAAGGCTCTAAAAGAGAAAGGACCAGAGGGGGTTGCTGTATTTGCATCTGGACAATATACAGTAATGGAAGGATACGCAGCTCAGAAGATGATGAAAGCTGGATTTCGTTCAAATGCGATAGACCCAAATGCTAGACACTGTATGGCTAGTGCTGTTGTTGGGTTCTACCAAACATTTGGAATTGATGAGCCAAGTGGATGTTATGATGATATAGAACTTACAGATACAATTGTAACTTGGGGTTCAAATATGGCAGAGATGCACCCAATCCTATGGTCAAGAGTTACAGATAGAAAGCTCTCAAACCCTGATAGAGTAAAGATTGTAAATATACAGACATATACACATAGAACTTGTGATATTGGAGATATCAATATTATATTCTCACCAAATACAGATTTAGCCCTATGGAACTACATTGCACATGAGATTGTATATAACCACCCAGAGGCTATCGATTGGGACTTTATTAAAGAGAATATAGTCTTTACAGCTGGTCCAGTTAATATCGGTTATGGTATGAGAAGAGCTGGAGAGAAGTCTATAAAAGAGGGTAAATATACTCCAGAAGAGATGGAGACCATAAAGAAAGAGATGGAGAAAAAGGTATCTTCAAAAGAGGCTCCAGCACTTAAGCCATATGGGTATAAAGAGGGTGATACTATGAAGAACACCTCTGGAACTCTAAAGCACTGGTTAATCTCATTTGAGGAGTATAAGAAGTCTCTTGAGCCATTTACTCTAGACTATGTGGCAAAGATTGCAAAGGGTGATCCAAATGAGTCTCTAGAGGATTTTAAAAAGAAGCTAAAGGCGTTAGCAGACCTATATATTGAGAAGGGGAGAAAGGTTGTATCTTTCTGGACAATGGGTATGAACCAACACACAAGAGGAACTTGGGTAAATACTCTAAGCTATAATGTTCACTTCCTCCTAAACAAACAGGCTAAACCAGGTAGTGGTGCATTCTCCCTTACAGGTCAACCATCAGCTTGTGGAACAGCTAGAGAGGTTGGAACATTCTGCCATAGACTTCCAGCTGATATGATGGTTAAGAACCCTAAACATAGAGAGATAGCTGAGCATAAGTGGCATGTTCCAAAGGGGACTATAAACCCAGTTGGAAATCAACACATTATGAAAATCCATAGAGACATTGAAGATGGGGTTGTAAAGTTTGCATGGGTAAATGTATGTAACCCATATCAAGATAGTGCTTCAGCAAAACACTGGATAAAAGCAGCTAGAAATATGGATAACTTCATCGTTACAAGTGATGGTTACCCAGGGATTAGTGCAAAGGTTTCAGATTTGGTTCTCCCATCAGCTATGATTTATGAGAAGTGGGGAGCTTATGGGAATGCTGAGAGAAGAACACAGCACTGGAGACAGCAGGTATTGCCAGTTGGAGAGGCGATGAGTGATACTTGGCAGTGGGTAGAGTTCTCTAAGAGATTTACAGTTAAAGATTTATGGGGTGAGTGGACTCTTAGAAATGGTAAGAAGCTTCCAAGTGTAATTGAAGAGGCTAAGAAGATGGGGTATAAAGAGGATACCACCATGTATGATATACTATTTGCAAATGAGAGAGCTAAGAAGTATAAGATAGACCTAGATAAGTTCCCACAAAAAGGTTTTGATAATAGTGAGTGTATTGGTGATAGTAGAAATGTAAAAGGGAGTGATGGTAAGGTCTTTAAGGGTTACGGCTTTATGATACATGAGTATCTCTTTGAGGAGTATGCATCATTTGGTAGAGGACATGGACACGACCTTGCCCCATTTGAGGTTTACCACAGAGTAAGAGGGTTAAAGTGGCCAGTTGTTGATGGAAAAGAGACTCAGTGGAGATTTAATGTAAAGTATGACCCATACGCTGCAAAGGCTGTAAAAGAGTCTGGTAGTAAATCTACACACGCATTCTATGGACCACTTGCTAAAAATCTTCCACATGGAGACCTAAAGGGTGTAACTGATAAGAATAAGACATCTCTTAAGAATAAGGCGAAAATATTTGCTAGACCATATATGGATCCACCAGAGATGCCAGATACAAAATATGATACATGGCTATGTACAGGTAGGGTTCTAGAGCATTGGCATAGTGGAACAATGACTATGAGAGTGCCAGAGCTATTTAGAGCAGTTCCAGAGGCTCTTTGCTATATGAACCCTAAAGATGCTAAGGCTAAGGGTGTAAAAAGAGGTGAACTTGTATGGGTTGAGTCTAGAAGAGGAAAGGTTAAGGCTAGAGTTGAGACTAGAGGAAGAAATAGACCACCTCAAGGGCTTGTGTTTGTGCCTTGGTTTGATGAGAAGGTCTTTATAAATAAAGTTTGTCTAGATGCTACATGTCCAATGAGTAAACAGACAGACTATAAGAAGTGTGCTGTAAAGATATATAAGGCGTAGTTTATGGGAAAAGACTCCACAAACAAAAATAGAAGAAAGTTTATGGCAACGACCCTTCAAAGCGTTGGCTTAACAGCTCTTGGTGGATTGTTGTGGAGT
>JAADDP010000174.1 GCA_013153825.1 Campylobacterota bacterium | reverse complement strand
GGCTTGGAGTTGACCAGTATATTGGGGGAATTGAACATGCTATTCTACATCTACTCTATGCCAGATTTTTCACAAAGGCTCTAAGAGATTTGGGATTTATAGATAAGTTAAAAGAGCCTTTTGAGAGGCTTTTAACTCAAGGTATGGTTCTAAAAGATGGCTCAAAGATGAGTAAATCGAAAGGGAATGTTGTCGACCCAGATAGTATAATAGAGAAGTATGGAGCAGATACAGCAAGACTATTTATGCTTTTTACAGCACCTCCACAAAAAGAGCTGGAGTGGAATGATAGTGCGTTGGAGGGTTCATTCAGGTTTCTAAAGAGACTATATGATAGAAAATCAAAAGTTATAGGAGACTCTCTTCCAAAAATAGACCACTCAAAGCTAACAAAAGATGAGAAGTTTGCCAGATTGAAGGTATATGAGGCTCTAGAGAAGTCTAAAAATGTCTATGAGAAGAGCTTTAGCTTCAATACTCTAATTGCTAGTTGTATGGAGGCTCTAAACGCCCTAGATAGGCAGGAGAACTCTAAAGTGTGGAGTGAGGGAATATATATAATCTTAAATCTTCTAGAGCCTATTGTCCCCCATATCGCCCATGAGATGAGTCTCGAACTATTTAGATTAAAAAATTTACAAAACAGAATTAAAGTGGTTGATGAGGTCTTTAAGCAGGACACAATTAAATATATTGTCTCTGTAAATGGAAAGAAGAGGGGAGATATAGATGTTTCGGTAGAGTTACCAAAAGATAGGTTAGTTGATGAGGCTAAAAAGTCTGTCTCAAAGTGGATTGAGGGGAAAAGTGTCATAAAAGAGATTGTAGTTCCAAAAAAGTTGGTTAATCTTGTTGTAAAGTAGATATCTCCTACCGACGCATGAGCCGTAGGCTCTATTGCGTTGGAGTTATAAATCTAGATAGGCCATATCTTCAAGCTTTATAAGTTGAGCATCTTTAGCAGATGAATTTATCTCATAAGGCTCTGCAGATTGTGTATACTCAGGCTCTGTATAGCCTAAGTTGACAGAGTATTTTGGATTATCCGTCACCCATCTACTATCTTCAGGTAGTATAGTTTTTCCATCTACATCCTCTCTATTTGCCATCTCTCCCCACTCTATCCAAGAACCATCATACATTGAGACATTATAGTCGAGAATAAAGTTTGATGTGAAGGCTATTAGTGTAGCTTTTCTACCCGTTCTGCAGTATGTTATAACTCTATCTCCATCCCTATATCCCTTCTGCGAATATATCTTTTCTAACTCTATTGGAGACTTGAACTTAAATGATGCGTCAGCTTCATTTATCTCACCATCTCCATTTACATCATCAATCTGGTCATCCATTACAAGTAGTTCCGTATATGGAAAATCAACAGCCCCTCTTATATGCCCTTGGTATGGGCTATAACACTGCTCATCACGATTCACTCCACAACTCTTATCTCCACTCTTTGACCTCTTTAGCCCCTCATACTCACTCGTACCTCTAGCATCTGCTATGAAGTATCCACTCTTATCATCCATTGATGCTATCTTCATCATATCATCGATATATATATGTAGAGCAGTTCTATCTCTCTTAAGAGACTTTACGCTGTAATTTGATGGACTCTCTGGAGCTACTGATGGGTTATCCACAAGATAGCTATCTAGACCATTGAATTTTGAGAAGCCATAATCGATAGAGCCATTTAGCATCGCTATCTGATTATGGCTCCACCCCCAGTAGTTCAATGTCCATAGAGACCTAACAACATCTCTAACCGAAGTAGAGCCTACACCTACGGCAAATAGAACAAAATCCTTTTCTGGATTGATGTGAAACTTATTAATCATAGCATCAATTCCATTCCCATCTAGAGTAGCTCCAGGGATGTTTGATAGACCATCAAAACGCATATATGATGGGTTACAGGCTCCACCTGCCGGTATAAGATATGTAAACACATCTTTTCCATTACTCTTTAAAACTTTTCCACTACTACTTTTACCAGCCTGAATAATGATTAACTTTCCATCGACACCTTCAGGTCGACTATTAGCCCAATCATCTATATATTCCGTTAATCTCTTATAATCGATAATTCCATATTTTGAATCTTTATAGCTATCTGATAGCTCTGTATCTCCACCACTATCTGTTATGGTAGAACCACTTGATGATGAGCTACCACATCCACTCACTATAGATGATATACCTATAATAGAGCTTACAAAAATACCTCTGTATATAGACATAGAAAATCTCCATTTTAATTTAGATATAATGGTATTATAACCTATCTAAACTTGTCTGTTAATAGAGGATTATCAAGCTGTTTAAGTAGCTCTGATATCCTAAGCTCTCCTCCCAATAGGTTGTAGTATATTACATAGTTTGCCAATACCTTCTTCGCATACTCTTTTGACTCTGCATAGTCAACAAGCTCCATACTTAGATATGGCTCATATCTCCCCTTTTTAAATAGCTCCTCTCTTCTGAGGGTTCTACGTGTAAATCCGATACCTCCATTGTAGGCATAGGCTATAAATAGAGGGTGGTACAGATACTTTGTGAGGTAATCTAGGTGCCTATCTGCATATTTGATAGATTTATATGGGTTAAACATATCATCTAAATCTATCTTTTCTCCCATCTCTTTTGCCAAATGTTTTACAAGAAAGGGCATTATCTGCATCATGCCAAGAGCATATGATGGGGATATTGAAGCTGGGACAAATCTACTCTCCTGCCGTCCAATTGCATATAGCAGTGCAATTCTCTCTCGACTCTTCCCAATCATTCCATCTCTATAGGGCATTGCAAAGTATTCCACCTTATAATTTGACGCCTTCTCTTTCAGATATGCAAATATACCTTCGGTAATAGAACTTGCATAGTTATCAGCTAGGAACTCAATTGTCTCTGGATGCTCTCTCATACCAATCTTAACATATGCCCAATCTATTGGGTTCTCTAGGTCAAAAAACTTTACAAGTGTAAAATTTAGGTTTGGAACTTTAGGTTTAATATATGGTAGCTTCAATATATCTCTAGCTCTCATTGTATATATATTAATCTGTCTACTCCCCCTTAAGAGTTTTAGATACTCTCTATCCTTAGTTAATAGGTATAGCCAGAAGTTGCACTTATCTATAGATGATTGCTTATCTATCTTTTCTTTAGCTATCTTGAGAAACTCTACAGCTCTATCAATCTTATTAAAGGTGACGGCATTTATTGCAAGTAGAAATGTACTCTTAAATGGTAGCCTATCTGTATCTATATCTAGTAGAGAGTATCTCAATCTGTCTAAACTTTTTGTAGTCACAATCTTAAATATGGTCTGGTTAAACTGCCTCTCGCCTACCAACCTATCTAACATATCTTTAGATATTGGATGGTTTAAATATCTCTCTCTATAATCGACCTTACACCTATTAAATATGTAGCAGAATGTCTTTGGGGTAACACTCTTCATAGCCTCAAATGGGTTATCGCTAGTCATAACTTTTAATACATCTGAGTATCTCCCCTCCGATAGTATCTGACTATAGAGTTTTTTAAGTTCCGATTTACTCTTCTTAACTGCAACTTCGGGATAGATAATGTAGTTTTTCGGGTCTCTCTTGAGACTCTTCTCTGGAATATCTCCAACTATCTTTTTAATAAGCTTTTTAACCCTATAGTTTTTTCTAGATAGAAGTGAGTATGCCTTTAGAGCTTCATCTTCAGAGGGTCTACTCTCATTGAGTAGCCTCCAGATGTAGTAGTCTCTGGCTATACTCTTTGGCATCTTCTCTATCTCATTTAGGGGATAGAGCTTTCCATACAGCGTTGAAGAGAGTATAATTGAGAGCAGAGTGCCCTTTAAGATAGACCCCTTTTGCATACTCTAAATAGGGGTTATTATTGAATACTTTAATAGCGTATCTATAAACTGAAGTCCAAATATGATTACGATAGGTGATAGGTCAATTCCAGATATGACGACAAATGGCATCTTCCTTCTTACAAATATGAAAGCTGGTTGCGTTAACCTATTCAACAGATCAACTATGGGGTTTCTAGGGTCTGGGTTTACAAATGATATTACAGATGCAATAATGACAACCCATATATATAGATTTATTACCGAGTGTATTAGTTGAGCAATAGCAAAAATTAGAGCATTCATGATGTAACCTCCAAAATATAAGATTTAATTAATGGGTATATCTCATCCAATTCTGGATAATCCTCATCATCAGAATTGGTTATAAGTAGTTTAAGGGGAAT
>JAADDP010000096.1 GCA_013153825.1 Campylobacterota bacterium | reverse complement strand
ATTAAATTTAACTTCATAAAGAGAGGAGTATTAAATGAGAAGATATATCTCTATAATTTTTGGATTATCTATCGTTTTTGGAAGCGTAAATATATCGGCAGAAGATGGAGATTTAGAGATTAAAATTGTTGATGACTCTGCTAAGTCTGGTCTAAAACAGACAAAAATTGTAGGCTGTAATGACCATCTAGAGAAGAAAGAGTTGACATGTGCAAAAGAGCCGGATGAGATAATATTAAGCAGATTGCCGACGAGCAAAGAGCTGGATAGGACAGATTTTAGTGCAAAAGATGATATTGAGAAGATTAAAGCTCAGCTTAAATCTGTAATTGAGGAGTTATCTAAACTTAAGAAGGAGAGAGAGGAGGATAAGAGAATTATTGAGAGACTCAGTAAACTTGTAACTCTAATATCTGAAACAAAGAGTGTGGAGAAGAAGCAGGAGATTGTTAAGGAGAACATAGAGAATATAGTTAAGAAGAGGCTGGTGAAGAAGAGATCCAGATATATTCCAAAAAAGATAAAAGAGATTGCAAGATATGATGATTATGTTGTAATTGAGGTTCAGAGAGGAGAGAGTCTATCAAGTTATGCCCAATATTACTACAATGACCAGAATAGATACTATAAGATATATAAGGCAAATAGGGATAAAATCAGTCCGAATATGGAGGTTATAATTGGGGATAGACTTATCATTCCTCTAAAGTGATTGAAAAGGTCACACGAGTTGACCTTTTTTTATACATTAAGTGTATATTATGAATAAAAATTAAACACGCTACAGATATTTTCTTGACCTATATCAATTCTAGCATATAAAATCAACCTATAATGGCTATGTAGTTCAAAATCAAAAGGAGTTTCTATGACATTTTCCAATTCGTTGGAGCTGTTGGCTTTCCATGGGGTAGCCTATACAATTTATGCTCTATTGATTATATCAATAATTGCATGGTTTGCCTACAATCTAACAAGAGATGAGAAGGCAAAATCGATTGTTAGAATCCCATTTTATGGATATATAGCATTTCTAGTAATTGGTGGGGTGGGACACCACATATTTACATACAATGCTATTCCTTGGGTATCAGAGGATATCACAAGACACAATATAAAACCAGATAAGGTATTTAAATTTGAGGTTGAGAACCATAAATGGACACTTCCAAAGGAGGAAGTTGTAATCAATTGCGGGGATAAGGTTCTCTTTGATGTTGTAAGTAGAGACTTAATGTATGGGTTTGGTCTCTTTAGACAAGATGGAACAATGGTTACACAGATGCAGGTAAATCCACACAGCAAAAATGATTTACTATGGACATTTAACCACAATGGAGTCTTTGACCTAATCTCAACAGAGTATTCTGGTCCAGCACAATATAGTGAAGATGGAAAGGATTTGATGAGGGTTAACAAAATAGTTAAGGTTGTTGGTTGTAAAGAAGAGGGAGGTAAAAAGTAATGAGTTTAATAAAAAATCTTATAAATGGGACAAACTTCGACCCAGATAGTCTAAATGCACTTCAAAAGGTGACACTTAGAGCTGTTGTTATGAGTTTCCTATTTTTTGGACTTGTTGCAATTGAGGGTATGATTATGCGTTTAGTGGTTGTAGGAGATGCAAATCCTCTACCAGAGATGTTTTCACACCCTGAACACTACTTCTCAATCATGACAGTTCACCCAATTGTTGGTATATTTGGTTCAACATATCAGTTGGTATTTGCAGCATTTATGTTTCTAGTTCCATATCTAACAAAGAAGCCTCTATATAGTGTAAAGTTAGCAAACTATGTGTGGCTTGCAATTACAATTGGAACTGCTCTAGCTTGGATATCTGCTTTTGTATGGCAGTATGCTCCACTATATACACTATATTGGCCACTTCCAGCAGATACAAAGCAGTTTGAGTTGATTGGTGGTTTTGTATTTATTATTGGTGTAGCTCTAATTATGGTTGGAACTTTAGGGTTTATCTATAATATCTATGCAACAATCTTTGCTAGAGTTGGAATTCATAAAGATAAGACAACAAAAGAGCTTCTAATTAGTGGATTTGGAATTGATGGTATGTTAAACCTATGGAATAAGCTTAGAGGTAAACAGCCATACTCCAAAGAGCCTGCACTATCTTTGCCTGTTGTTGCAATCTTTAGAGGAACAGTTGATACATTCTTAGATGCTCTAGTTATTTTGGGTGCTGGACTTCTTGTATTGGTATATCTGATATTTGATGCAGCAGGACACTCTCTAGATGTAGCTAGTATAAATGCTCTTTTATATAAAAACTTCTTCTGGTGGGGACTTGACCTAGTTGCTGATGGACTTGTTTTAATATATGTGGCTGGTTCTTGGTATCTTCTTGCTACAATTATTACAGGGAAAAAGCTATTTATGGAGAATGTGGCTAGGGCTGCATTGATGTTAGAGCTTTTAGTATCTTGGATGGTTTGGTCTCACCACCTTCTATCTGACCAAGCACAACCAGAGATGATGAAACTAATTTCTGGAGAGATGGTAACAGCATTTGAGCTTCTAACTCAAGGGTTGGCTCTATTTATCACCCTAGTTACTCTATGGAAAGCTAGACCTCTAAAGATGACTCCAGCACTAGCTTATCTTCTTGGTGGATTGATTGGGTTTGGTTTAGCAGTTCCAGCAGGGATTATTCAAGCTGATATGGGTATGAATAGAGTTCTTCATAATACTCAATGGATTAGTTTTGCACATTTCCACATCGCTTTAATTGTTGGACTATATATGACTCTATATAGTGCATTGTATGTATTGTGGCCACTTGTGACAAATAATACAAAGCTATTCTCAACAAAACTTACATGGATACACTACTGGCTATATCTAATAGGTGGTGTAGGAATGGGTGCATTTGGTGGAATGGCTGGATTAGATGGAATGCTAAGAAGACACCTATATGTTGATGGGGAGTTTAATACTCTAATGATTTTAGCAGCTATATGTGGAACTATGGTTCTTGTAGCTTGGTTCATATTCCTATTTAATATAGTTATGTCAGTAGGTATTAGAGGTCTTATTGGTATATTCCTACCAGCAAAAGATAAGAGTGCATCTTATGGGATTGAAGAGTCTAAATAGTCAAATTGGATAGGGGTTTTAATCCTCTATCTAATCTAATTTAAGGAAATAGTTTGATACATTTAGAGCGGGTAGCAGAGGAGATAAAAGAGGTTGGTTTATATAACCTAATACTACAAGATGTAGAGGCAATTTTAGATAAGAGAAATCCTACAACTACAGAGATACTAAATATTCTAAAGAGTAATCCAGAGATTTTAGAGGAGTATAAACAGACAAATGTGGAGTATAATATTAGCAATATCCACATAAGAGATATTGATATCAACTCCATAAAAGATGAGAAGTGTATAGCAGAAGCTAAAGAGGTAAATAGGAAGTTAAATCTTCTAAGGGAGATAGAGAAATATACTCTAGACTTTGAACATAGCTCAACTCTAGTTATTATCTTCTCAATTGAGTTTTTTGTACTCTTCTCTGTTCAATATTTCATCGTTCTCCTAGATTTAAAAGAGTGGCAGTGGTGGATATATGGACTCTTTTTAAGTAGTGTAGCTGTAGCTTGGCTCTATGCAAATAGAGAGAGAAAGAAATTTGAGAAAAATAGTAAACTCTTTGAAGATGAGTATAGAGTTGTTCAGGGTATGCTAAAGGAGTTAGAGGAGAGAGGCTGTATCAAAAAAGATGATTTAATTATAAAAGAGTGCGATGAGCATGTTTAAAGTTAAATTCAAGCTTGAAAAAGAGAGCTTTGTAGAGGCATCTCTCTTCGCATATAGACACCATCTAAAAGGCTCTCCAAAGAGATTTTTAGGTCTTATATTTATAGCTATGAGTCAATTTGGAGTTGTAAGTCTGCTTCAGACTAAACAGAGTGGACTACTTTTTCTCTCCTCTATACTACTCATATATTGGTATTTTCTAAGAGAGAGAATTAGAAAGAAAATATATGAGAAGAGTTTTAGAGATGGGCAAGAGTTCACGCTCGTAGTAGATGAGAGTGCCATTGAGATAAATGGAGTTAAACTAAATTGGGGTGATATCTCAAGTGTGATTGAATTTAAAGATGGATTTATTCTTCAATATCAAAGAGAGTCTCTATTTATTCCGAACAGGGCGTTCAAATTAGAAGAGAGGGAGAAGTTCCTATCTCTATTGAGAGGTAGCTCTATTGAAATTATTAGAGAGAGTTAACTATCTCTCCTCTTAAAAT
>JAADDP010000089.1 GCA_013153825.1 Campylobacterota bacterium | reverse complement strand
ATGCTATTGCCCTCAGCTCTATCTACTACCTCCCTAGCTGTCTATTAAATGCCTTTAGATGGTTGTAACTCCCCTTTAATAGATTGCTATATACATTTTTAATATCTGTCGGGAGTTCACTCTCGCTATCCAATATCGTCTCCAGCTCGGATATATCTCTCTCCTCAATAGCCACCCCAATCTCTAGAGCATCTACGGTTGAGACTTTACCTCTCTCTAGATAGCTATTATACTGCATCTGAAGCTCCTCATTCTTAAACTCTCCCCTAATATCTAAAGATATAGGTATCTCTATATTATACTTATCTGCAAGTGTCTTTAGGAAATCGATATGCTTCTCTTCAGATTTAGAGACATATTTAAATGCTCTATTTCCCCAAAGCTCATTTAGATATGAGTATATATCCTTAGCCAACTTCTGCTCTTCAAGCATGAATAGTATCTTCTCTTTCTGCTCATCACCTATATCGGCAACTGCTACACCCTTAAGCTCCCTCTCCATACTCATAGATGATGAGTCTCTATTCTCTCCATTTCCATTATGCCCTTTTGCCACTGATAGTGTGGTGATAAATATTATCAATCCAGATATTAAAACGCTTTTTTTAATCATATATAACCTTTCTATACTGTTTTTTATACCGAAATTATATATAAAAAGTGTTAACTAATTGTTAACTGAATAAATATATTTAATTTATTTTATAAAATTTAATTAAGGTTAAAATATGAATGATAGTGAGCCTAATAGTAGGTTCTCATCACTTCCACCTCCATCTTTTCTAGCTCCAGTTAGGTGAAGTATCATATATCTATATGCAATGCTATATGTTAGAGATAGACCATAGCTATCTTCACTATCCTGAACACCATAATCTATAATCCCCCTTAGATATTTATCATCTCCCACTGAGTATATTATCGAGTTTTCAACCCCATAGTAGCTATCTTCTCTCTCCGTCTCATCTCTATATACAAGTGTAGATACCAGTTGAGCCTTCTCAAAACTCTTCTCTATCGGTAGCAGTATTGAGAAGTTATCCTGCCCTAAACTATCATACCTATTATATATTACCCCGAGAGAGTATCCACCATCTACCCTATATTGTAGTCCGGTTGTAAATTGGTAGTTATCATCTCCATCAACACCTCTCCCCCTATCTATCTTCTCCCCATATGATATTAATGCCAACATCCTACTATCAAATAGGTGGGAGTACTCAACCCCTCTTATATTTCCTATAGATGATTGCTGAACAGCTGTCTGGTAGTGGTCACCCCCTATACCCCCTCTGGAGATGGTGTGACCACCTCCATACTTCTGATATCTCCCATCTCTCATGCTCTGTTGTCGATTTGTAGAGTCGTTACCATTCAATCCCGAGTCTGAGGAGGATTTAACTATATTTCCAAATTGAGTTAATGGGGATATTAAACCTACCCTTACAACATCTCTATCCTCCCCGAGATTAAACTGCCCATATACCCTTGATGACTCCAGCTCAAATAGCTCTTTACTATTCTCACCACTACCACCCCCTATATTATCTTTTGTCATCCCAAAGAGAGATATGTTTTCTGTGATAGTTCCCCCTAAATATAACTTAAGTTTACCCCTAAAATCTTCACTACCACTATCATAACCACCTCCAAACATTATAGAGAGAGGTATAGCTCTAGACTCCCCATTCTCTGGATTTATAATCCGATTTAGAGTAGTTTTATCTCCAGATGAAAACCTAAATCCTGCTCTAAGAAAGTTTTTACCTGTCTCATTTAGAGTTGGAACCATTGTGTGGCATGTTTTGCAATCTACACCATGCTCTCTTGCAAAATCTGGAGTGGCATACACCTCTGTCACATATAGGGTTAAAGTTAAAATTATAAATTTATCTATCTTCATAACTATATCTCCTGTTTAGTTTAAGAAGATTATAAAACAAATTTGTTACTTATTTGTTAATTTACATTAAACAAAATGGTTAACCATTCAACTCCCCCCTTATCTCTCCAGCTATCTTTTCAGCCTCCACACCTAAAACAATCTGAATAGTTCTATCCGTTGGCTTTATCACCCCTTTTGCTCCAAGTTTCTTAAATAGATTCTCATCTAAATCTTTAGAAGATTTTACCTCCATTCTAAGTCTAGTAATACATGCACTTGTAGATATGATATTCTCCCTCCCTCCAAGTGCCTCTATAAAATCTAAAGCTCTACTACTCCTAGCTGATGAGTTTGCCCCCTTATCATCAATATCCCCAAGTAGATTTAGCCTTAAGAGTTTTATAATATAGTATGATGTTGTAAAGTATATAAACCCAAATATAATACCTAGAGGTACTATTAGGAGTGGTCTCTGTGCCAACTTATAGTTGATAATATAGTCAAAAAATCCGGCAGAGAATCCAAATCCATGGTGTATATCTAAAAAGTGGGTAGTGGCTAAGGCTACTCCAGTGAGAGTTGCATGTATTATATATAATATGGGTGCTTCAAACATAAATAGAAACTCCAAAGGCTCTGTAATACCTGTAAGAAATGATGTAAAGGCTACACTAGCCAATATCGCCCCCACCCTCTTTTGCCTCTCCTTCGGAGTTGTTAGATAGATGGCTAATGCCATCGATGGAAGCCCAAACATCATCACGATATAAAATCCTGCCATATAGACACCAGCAGTCGGGTCACCTGCAAAAAATCGGTTTAAATCACCATTTGCAACCACATCTACCCCATCTTTAACATAGCTGTAGTCACCGAGTTGAAACCAGAATATAGAGTTTAATATGTGGTGAAGTCCTAGAGGTATAAGAAGCCTATTTAGGAAGCCATATATGAAAGTTCCAACCTCTTTAAGAGATATAATTGTATTTGAGAACCCCTCAATGCCACTCTCCACATAGTGCCAGAAGTTTCCAATTAATATCCCAATTACAATTGCAACCAGAGATGTTAAGATTGGGACAAATCTCTTTCCTCCAAAAAAGCCTAAAAATTGAGGAAGCTTTATTGTGTGAAATCTGTTGTATATATACCCTGCAACAACTCCAATAATTATTCCGATAAATACGCCTGTATTTAAATCTTTATCTATCTGAAGATATGCACTCTTTGCAATTAATACCCCAATTCCGGCAGAGAGTGCTGAAGCTCCATCTCCATCATTTGCCAACCCATAGGCAATTCCTATTGCAAATATCAAATCTAGATTTGAGAATATCGCCTCCCCCGAACTCTTCATAATACCTGCAATATCCCCCGTGAATATATCCCCAAAACCTAACCTTAGCAGAATTGCAGCAATTGGCAATACGGCAATTGGCATCATTAGAGCTTTTCCTATTTTTTGTAGTCTATTAAACATCTTAACCTCTCTATCTTAATATATATTTTATGTAGTAATTATATTTTAATTTCTATTTGTGCTATATTTCTTTGGTATAATTTTATAAAAAAATGAGAGTAATCTATAATGTCTCTATTAACAGCAACCAATATTTCTCACTCATTTGAATATGAGCTATTCTCAGATGTTAATTTCAACCTAAATCCTAAAGAGTCCAAGGCGATTTTAGGGAGAAGTGGTTCTGGAAAATCTACACTACTACACATATTTTCAACATTTATAAGACCAAATAGGGGAGATGTTGAACTCTTCAATAGAGATATATACTCCCTTGATATTGAAGAGATTGAGAGAATTAGAAGATTCGATTTGGGGATAATATTTCAAGCTCACTATCTATTCAAGGGTATGAGTGGGATGGAGAATATAGAGGTGGCTACAACCCTATCTGAGAGGGAGATAGATGGTAGTCTTATTGAGAAGCTCCAGATTGATAGTGTTATAAATAGTAAAATTGGTGAGCTATCTGGTGGACAACAGCAGAGGGTCTCTATAGCTAGGGTTCTAAGTAAGAGACCGAAAATAATCTTTGCAGATGAGCCGACAGGGAATTTGGATAG
The DNA here is from genome assembly GCA_013153825.1 of Campylobacterota bacterium. Classification (GTDB taxonomy): domain Bacteria; phylum Campylobacterota; class Campylobacteria; order Campylobacterales; family Sulfurovaceae; genus UBA1140. The sequence goes on along the minus strand of JAADDP010000089.1, from coordinate 345 downwards.
AGATACGGCTGAACTTGTCATGAGAGTTATAATAGATTATATAGAGAGTAGTGGAGCTGGTCTTATACTTGTTACACATGATGAGTGTATAGCAAACATGTGTGATAGTAGATATAGGTTGAAGGGGAATAGATTAGTATAGATATTTTTTAAAGGAGTTAAATGTTAACTATTGCAGGAAATGGAATGGGGGATTACACCTTTAAAAATCTCCCATTAGATGTAGAAGAGTTTGATAGAGTTATTTGTGATATTAATTTTATGGAGAGTGGAGAGAGTATCTTAAAGTTAAAATATAGAGAGGCAAAAGAGTATATTTTAGAAAATTATAATAAAGAGAATATA
>JAADDP010000177.1 GCA_013153825.1 Campylobacterota bacterium | reverse complement strand
TAGGTGGAGAGTTGAACTACAGATGTATCGGTACTCTAGATGCCCCATATAGCCTATATGGAGTAGATATAAATCCAAAAAATAGCAATATTGTAATATATGGTGATAGTAGTAGAGTTACCATAGTTGATACCTCCCTAAAGGTTATAGATGAGCTGATTAGTATAAATGGGGAGATACTATCTATATCTATAAGTGGAGATGGAAAGTATCTAGCATCTATAGGAGATAGGGGCTATCTTGAGGTCTGGAGTTTAGGAGATTATAGGAGGTTATACTCTATAGATTTGGAGATGGATTGTAATGTGGTGGCTATCGACTCCGATAGTAGACTCTTAGCAGTTGGGGGTGATGGTGGCCTTATAGAGATATACAATCTAATATCTGGAGAGAGATTAGCCAGATTTAGAGCTGAAGATGATATTGTAGCTATAGATTTTATTGAGTCTGGGAGAGTGGTTATATCTGCATCTCGTAGCAATAGGATAAGGCTATGGAGCCTAAGAGGAGATAGAGAGATACTCTCCTATGTGGCTACAAGAAATGGATATGGGGAGATAGATGGGCTAAAATCTTTTAATGACTACACAATATTGGCTCTTACAGAGATATTTAGAGCAGATGGGGGTAGTAGGTTGAGAGCTGGAAGTCCCATCTGGAGATACAGTATTAAATTTAGGGATACAGAAGGGGGAGAGTTATACACATTCAGTGGACATAGAGGTGAGATAACAGATATCGCTCTACCTAAAAATAGGGCATATATGGCAACCTCATCAAAAGATGGGGATGTAAAGATTTGGGATTTAGAGAAGAGAAGAGAGGTGGTATCTATACATCTTGGTGATGAGGTTAATGGTGTAGCTGTAAGTGGCTCAGGATATCTACTATCTCTTATAGAGGGGAATAGTAAAGTTAAGTTATATCAGCTAGAAGATATCTATAGCTCAGCAGATGGCAGTTTAGAGCCACACCCACTATATAAAAATCAGTATGCAGTTGTTGTCGGAATTGATAGGTATAGGAGATTATCGATACCTAAGCTTAGTAGTGGGGTTGAAGATGCAAAGGGTGTAGCAAGAGTACTTAAAGATAGAGGCTTTAAAGTTATAGAGTTGTATAATGAGAGTGCCACTAGAGATACGATTCTTGATGCTCTAAAGAGGGTAAAACTATTAGCTAAAAGTGGAGATGCTACCCTATTCTACTTCGCAGGACATGGGGAGGGGGTATCTGGATATAATGGTGTTAGAGAGGGCTATATTCTACCATACGATTTTAATTCAGATCTAAATATACCAAATAGAGATGTTCTATATTATGATAAATCGGCAATATCTATAGGTTCACTCATAATGTATGCTAGAGATACGGAGGCTAAACATATAGCTATAATTTTAGACTCATGCTTCTCGGGATTGGCTATGGAGAGTAAGTATGCAGATAAAAACCTATATAGCTCATCTATAAAAGGGGTAGATGGCTTTGAGTATGAGCCAAATAGTCGTGCAGTTAGAGTAAGACCAGCTAGAGAACCTATCGCTTTAGATAGTATTGGGGGTAGAGCTATTAATATATTGACTGCTGGAGATGATGAGCCGGTGGCAGATGGCTCCTCACACTCTCCATTTACAGAGGGACTCATAAATCTGCTTAGTGGAAGAGATAGTATCGGTGGTGGTTTTATAAGATTTTCAACACTTGCTCAATTTATAAAGAGATATGTTGAGGGTAGAACAGGAATGAGGCAGAGACCACAATATAGGTTGGATGGTGGGGAGTTTATATTTAAGCTTTAATCTGGTTATATATAATCCCTACAGCAGTATCCAGCTCCTCCCTACTCTTAAATAGAAAACGCTCATTCTCCCCACCCTTAGGGGTTACAAATATACCAAATCCTACAAGGTCAACTTTTGAGCTACCCCCATTATCGAACCACTCCAGACTTATCTCAGTCGTCTCATCTCCATAGCCACTCTTTATAACAACTGCTATGTAGAACCTCTCTACATCATCTAAGATAAACTCTCTATCTTTAACTCTAAACTTTTTTTTCATAAGATGGCGATAAATTGCCACTCTCCTTTCTCAATCTAGCATTATCAGCTTGATTATAATATCCACTTATAGCTTATATCTATTTTATAGTATGTTATTGATAAAAGTAGCCAACCCTCTGTAGATATTTAAATATATATTCGGCGACATCTGCAGATATACCGTAACTATCGGCTATCGATTGAAACTCACCTCTATCTATAGAGCCTCTCCTCTCCACCTCATCTCTAATAGATATCCACTCCCTCTTCCAGAGGCTATTTGCCTCTACTCCATCCTCTAATCTCCTATATATATCTCTCTTTATAGCTATACTCTCACCTCTACCTGTCGTGTTATATATATCTAAAATATTTCTATTTAGACGGCTATAGTTTTTTAAAAATCTTACCCTCTTCTTAGCCTCCTCTCCACTCTCATTCTCTATAATTAAGAAGACTCTACTATCACTATACTCCTGAAGTATCAGCTTCAATATTGGTGGATATATGCAACACTTAATCTGATTGAGTATCAATATGGCATATCTCATATCTCTTGATGGGCTTCTTTTAAATATAGGCATATCTCCACCATCCTCCATATACTCAATAGTGGATATATTGAGCTTCAACTCCCTATCTTCTATTGAGGCATCAGACTCCATAAATAGCTCAATAAATTTTGATTTATAACCCTCCACTTTAAAGAAGGTGACATGCTCTCTATTCAGAGGTATAAGCCTCTCTATCTCCATCGATTTTCTACTAATCTCTTTCGGCTCAACTTTCGGTAGAATATTGCTATTAATATCCTCTGGCTCCTCTATCTCAACCACCTCTTCCCCTCTGATGGTGCTGTTAACTCTATTTCTGCTAATACTCAATATTAAATCTCTATCTAGAGGATTACCCTCCAGAAATATACCCTCCTGTTCACTATCCCCTCTCTCCCAATATATCTCTCTATCCCCCGTAAATATCCAGCTTGGAAGTCTCTTTATCCTATTAAATCTTAAATCGATGATTTTTAAACTACTTAAATTTTTTAATGGCTCAATATCTGAAATTCTATTATTTGATAGATTTAATATCTCTAGATTGTGAAATACACTAAATGGATTTAGACTCTCCATATCCGTATATGATATCGATAGAACTTTCAATGAGTCAAATATATCCGGCTCATAATCTATCTTTGTAACTCTCTCAAATATCTTTATCGTCTCTCTATCTGAACTGTATAGAATCTTCCTTATTATCCCTAACATAGGCTATATCCTTTTGAGAGCTTTTGATAGAATAATCCTCGCCAAGGATATGTTACCCTCTGAGTTGAATATTGTAAATATTGAGTGAGTTCCACTTCTATATATTAAAAATACTGCCCCATCCTCCGTCTCAACCTCCAACCTAATCAGGTCAGAGAGTCCAATATCTATAGTAGCCCCATTTAGAGTATAAAATGTATCTGTAAAGATACTAGACGCAAAAGCTAAATCGACCCTATCCTCACCCTCATCCATATATATAATCTCCCCCTCTCTACTCAATATGGCTAAACCTCTATACCCATTAATCTCTTGAATATCCTTAACAATCTTATCTATCTCCATATCTTAACCTTTAAAATTGAATATTACGCATAACTTCATTATCGGATTGAACCCCTTTATGCCTATTGATATCTATAAAACTCTTAAACCTCTCCATAGAGCTATCGACCCCATCCTCTCTCTCTATCTCCATTAAAACCCTATATAGACTACCCATTATCTCTCTCCCCTTTATAGATATTGGGTAAGATGTTGATATGTAACTTCTAACTGTTTTATCTCTATTGAAAGATGGGTATATGTGGGAGAATAGCCAGTAGTATCTCCCATCTTTAGCCCTATTCTTAATAAAGCAGTAGCTATCCTCTCCTCTATTTAACCTCTCCCATAAAAATTTGAAAATAGCCTTTGGCATATCCTCATCTCTCACGATATTATGGTTTTTACCAATCAATAAGTTTCTCTCATATCCAGAAACTCTACAGAATACCCTATTTATATATATTATGTTACCCTCTATATCTGTCTGAGATATCACTATATCGGTAGGTTTTAAAACTCTCTCTTCCATTATTTAAAAACCTTTTTACTATATAATAATCTAAATTATATTAAAATATAGTTAAACATTGTTTATATAAAAATAAAGTTTATTTACGTTATAATATATTGCTTTTAAGAGTATTTTAGTTAAATTTTGATTTAAAAGGATTTTATTGTGTTGAACAGCTCCATATTTGATGATAT
>JAADDP010000063.1 GCA_013153825.1 Campylobacterota bacterium | reverse complement strand
GTTCTACTTCAGACTCTTATACCACTTGGAGAGGAGCTAGAGCTACACCTCTTTAGAACAAAAAATGGATATAATCTAGAGATAATACCTATGGAGTATAAAAAGGATACATTTATTGCTCTAATATCCATAGAAAAGAATCCATATATGGATATAGTAAGTGAGACAAAAAATTATAGATTGGCAGGAGAATTTGTAAAGATATTAAAACATAGTATAGATTTTAAACAGCTACATGAGGGAGATAGAGTAGCAATAGTATATGACCAAAAGATTAGGTTGGGAAAACCGATAGGCGTACCCGATATAAAGGTGGCACTTATAGAGAAGAGTGGAACTAAATACTATATATTCAAATTTTTTAATGGAAAATATTATAATGAGAATGGTGAATCTCTGGATAGCTGGTATATAACAAAACCTCTTAAGAGTTTAAACATCTCATCAAGATTTACATATAGAAGATTTCATCCAGTATTAAAGAGATATAGAGCCCATTTGGGGGTGGACTTTAGGGCAAAAAGGGGAACTCCAATATTTGCAGTAGCAGATGGTGTGGTTATATATGCAGGAGAGCTGGGTGGTTATGGTAAGGTAGTTAAGATTAAACATAGAGATGAGTATATAACTCTATATGCACATCAGAGTAGAATAGGTGTTAAAAAAGGTAGAATTGTTAAGAGAGGTGATATTGTAGGGTATGTTGGAAGTACAGGAGTAAGCACAGGACCACATCTACACTTTGGATTATATTTAAATGGCAGGGCAATTAATCCAATGCCGATGATAAAATATTGCTGTAAAAGTCTTAAGGGTATAAATAGAGAGAAATTTTTGGAAAAGAAGAGAAGTTTTATGAGAATAATTGATAAAATTTTAGAAGAGAATATGCCATCATATATTCCAAAGAGTCCTAAGAGAGATATGGTCTCTCCTGAGATGAAAGATTACTATAAAAGGTTGGGTTGGTAGTTTATGGAAATAAAAATTGAAAACTTTAGGGTTGAGGAGTTAAAAAATCCAAAATTTGTAGATACTAAACTTGCTAAATATAAGCAGAATGGTATATCCAAAAGTTGGGAAGTTGTTGAGGCTCACGACTCTGTAGCCATATTGATATATCATGTAGAGAAGAGAGCATTCATATTTGTCAGGCAGTTTAGACCTGCAGTCTATATGAAAAATAGGATTGGATTTACTGTAGAACTCTGTTCTGGTATCATGGATAAGAGTATATCAATAGAGGAGATAGCTAGAGAGGAGGTTTTGGAGGAGTGTGGATATGATGTTCCCACCGATAAATTGGAGAGAATTACATCAGTTAATAGTGCCGTCGGTTTTGCAGGTTCTAGACAGACGCTCTTCTATCTGGAAGTTGATGAGAGTTACCACGTTGATAGTGGTGGAGGTGTTGATAATGAACTTATAGAGGTTATAGAGTTATCGGTTGATGAGGTGAGAAGTTTTATATATGATGAGAGAGTTACCAAAACAACCGGACTTCTATTTGCAATAATGTGGTGGCTAAATAGGAATAGACTCCATTTAGATTAATTTGAGCATGGATCTATAACAGACTCCTTATTTGGGTATAGATAAACTTCAACTCTTCTATTCAATGCCCAATTTGTTGAGTTGCTATTTGGGACTACAGGCTTTAGATATGAACATCCTTTAGAGTATATTGGATTTTTAATACCATTATTTTTTAAGATATTTGCTACCGATATGGCTCTCCCTTCAGATAGTCTCTGATTATGCTCATAGCTTCCTCTGTTATCGGTGTGACCCACAGTCTGAATAATCATATTTGGATATTTCCTAAATACCGGTATCATTCTCTGTATTTCAGCTCTAGCCGACGGAGTTGGAGTTATTGAGTTTGTGACGAACATCATTGGAGATCTAAACATAATTTTTACAAATTTCTCAGTATTTGATACAACAAGCTCTTTATTTGGATTTTTTTCAGCTTCTGGACTATTATCAACATTTGTATTTAATACCTGAGCCACCTCTTGAGCCTGTTTATCAAGGCTGTAACCGATAGCTGCACCGATAGCTGCACCAGCTCCAGCACCGATAAGAACTCTTCTACTTCTGCTTGTTCTCTCGGTATCTGTAACTCCACCAACAGTAGCACCCAAGACTGCACCTGCTATTGCACCAATTTGTGTTTTACTCAATCCACTATTTGGCTCTTGAGACCCTTGTTGAGTCGCAGTACACCCTCCGAGTATCAACATAGCTGATGATATCAATACTATAGATTTAATACCATTTCTTCTCATCTCTACCCCTATCTATATATTTTAGTATAGAATACTATTCTATTATTGTATAATATTTGTGAACTATTTTAAACTCTACTTCCTGGTTTAACTGCAACATCTCCATCTCTACACATTGGACACTCCGATTTATCGAATATTTCAAATGAGAAATTTGCAAGTGTAAATAGAGGAACGGTTCTATCAAGTTTACACTCACCCTTCAATATTTTAATATCAATATTTTCTGTTTTACAGAAGCCTCTATTTGCTAAAGATGCAAAACCTACAACCTCTCCACCCAACTTCTCTATAACACTTTTAGCCTCCATGGCAGAGCCTCCAGTCGTTATAATATCCTCACAGATGATAAATTTTTCGCCAGATTTAACCTCAAAACCTCTTCTGAGTTGCATCTCTCCATCTTTTCTCTCAACAAATATAGATTTTTTACCTAATGCTCTAGCCAATTCATAACCTGCCAATATTCCACCCAGTGCAGGTGCACATATTGTATCAACTTCAACTGAACTATTTTTAATAGTGTTAGCAAGTCTATTTGCTAAATATTCAGCCAACTTTGGATTCTCTAATACCTTTGCACTCTGTAGGTAAAATTTTGAGTGTTTTCCACTAGAGAGGATAAAATGTCCCTCTAAAAGGGCATTAGCCTCTCTATATATACTCTCTATCTCCATATTGTTAAACCTTTAATATGTCAGCCTGTTTTTTTGCTAAAATATCATCAACTTTAGCTATAAAACTGTCGGTAATCTTTTGTATTCTATCATGAGCTCTTTTACCCTCATCTTCACTGACCTCTTTCGCTTTCTCAAGCTCTTTGATATCTCTATTCGACTCTTTTCTAATATTCCTAACTGCAACTTTAGCCTTTTCTGCCATAGCTTTTGCCTGTTTTGCAATCTCTTCTCTCTGCTCCATTGTCATAGGAGGAAAGAATAGTTTTACACTATCTCCATCACTATTTGGATTTACCCCTATATTTGCACTCTGAATTGCCTTTTCTATCTGAGAAACCATATGTTTCTCCCATGGTGTAATAGATATCGTTGTGGCATCCACGGCTAATACATTAGCTACCTGATTTAGAGGAGTAGGATTTCCATAGTAGTCAACTCTAATATGGTCTAAAATATTTGTTGAGACCTTTCCCGTTCTGAGTGTTGAAAAGTCTCTCTTTAGTGCCTCTATACTCTTCTGCATATGCTCTTCTGTATCCTCATATATCTCATTTAACATTGGGTTTCCCTTCTTACTATTTTTGTATAATTCTATCTTTTTTTTGCTTGATAATTTTAATTTTTCGATATTTGGAATATTTAACTTTTAGCTTAAGGTGTAATTTTGAAGAGATAGAGTAGCTCTATTTAGAAAGAGCTATCTATTTGAGTTTGAGTTGTTATCCACACTCTTTGGAACTGCAATATCTGGCTTAATTATCTCAATTTTGTCTGCTACAGAGCTATCTTTTTCACTATTATATATATATCCCATAACTAAAGTATTTATAATAAATAGAACTGCCAATATAAATGTAGCTTTTGCAAGAAAAGATGCTGGTCCCTTTGCACCAAATAGGCTCTCATTGCTTCCACTATATGCACCAAGCCCTATACTTGAACTTTTCTGTAACATGACAGTAATAATAATAGCAATAGATAGTATTACTTGAAAAGTAATTAAGGTTGAAATCATTGATTATTTCCTCTTTATAAGTTGAAGTTTCGACTCCGAATTGGGTATAATTGGGACGATTATATCTAAAATTAATTAAAATAGAGATAAAAATATAATATGAATATTATCAAAGAATTTTCAAGATTTGCCCACTCATACCAAGAGCTTAACTCAATCCAGAATAGTGTAGTTACTGAATTGGTATCAATGTTAAGAGATAAATTCTATAGGAGAGTTTTGGATATAGGCTCTGGAAGTGGTGCAGTATATATAGAGTTGAAGAGACAGAATATACACTTTAATAGATTTACAGCTCTAGACCTATCTAGAGATATGTTGAGACTTCATCCAAATTCAGATAATATTAGTAAGTTATATCT
>JAADDP010000009.1 GCA_013153825.1 Campylobacterota bacterium | reverse complement strand
ACTTTTTGAAGTGACCATACCCCTCCTTTCCAGACCTATATCGCTTCTGAAGCTCCTCTCTCTCACTCCCATTTAGAAAGAGGGAGGCTAGATTATAGACATTACAGCTCTCAAACTCGAGAGGCTCCCCCATTGGGGTAGATGAGGTTACAATCTTATTACACCTCTTCTGAAGTTTCTTCTCACTCTCCATAAATATATCTATCGCATTGTCGTAACTCTTACTCATCTTCTGCCCATCAATTCCCGTGACGGTTGCCACCTCATCATTCACAATATACTCGGGGAGGGTAAAAATCTCCCCATACTCATTGTTGAACTTGATGGCAATATCTCGAGTTATCTCCACATGCTGAATTTGGTCTTTCCCCACAGGCACTTTTTCGGTATCCAGTATCAAAATATCGGCAGACATTAGGACGGGGTAGGAGAAGAGGGCATGGTTTGGGGTAATCCCCTTGGAGACCTTATCCTTGTAGCTGTGAGCCCTCTCCAGCAACCCCATGGGGGTAAATTTGGAGAGTATCCAGTAGAGTTCCAGCACTTGGGGAACATCACTCTGCACCCAAAATGTAGTTTTGTTCGGGTCAACTCCGAGTGAGAGATAATCTATTACAGCGTCCAGTGTGAGCCGTTTGAGTAGTTGAGCATCTCTGGAGGTGGTGAGGGAGTGGTAGTTGGCTATAAAGGTAAATAGCTCTCCATGCTCCTGAAAATCTATCATTGGCTTCATCGCCCCAAAGTAGTTTCCAATATGGAGTTTTCCTGAGGCTTGAATTCCAGTTAAAATACGCATATTAAGCCTCCACCTTGAGATTATCTAACACGGCATTAATAAACTTGGGGGCTTTATCATCTGCCAACTCCTTTGCCAACTCAATCGCCTCATTTATTACAATTCGTCTATCGGTCTGCTCAATAACTATCTCGTAAGTTCCCAATCTCAAAATCGCCTTCTCCACCTTACCTATGGAGTCGTACCCCCAATCCTCATTGAGATACTTAACTATTTCACTATCTATAGTCTCCAGATTTTTAATAGTTCCATTGAAGAGTCGTTTGGAGAACTCCCGTTGCCGATTTCTAATCTTATCCTCCTCCAAAATCTCATCTGAAAACTTGGATATATTGCTATTCCCCAAATCGTGGGCATAAAGCAGTCCAATAACTGCCCTTCTCGCTTGGTGTCTAGTTGCCATCAGCTATTCTCTCATATAGATTTACAATCTCAATTAGCCCCACCATAGCTTCAGCCCCCTTATTTCCTGCCTTAGTTCCTGCCCTTTCGATAGCCTGTTCAATGGTATCCACAGTTAAAACTCCAAATGTGACAGGTTTGCCATACTTGAGGGTCACATTGGCTATCCCCTTGGTAGCCTCTGCTGAGACATAGTCGAAGTGGGGAGTAGCCCCCCTAATGACTGCACCCAGACAGCAGACTGCATCATACTTTCCACTAGCCAAAGCTCTATCCAGTGCAAACGGTATCTCAAATGCCCCTGGGACTAAAATTAGGTCTAAATCCTCTTCAGCTCCGCCGTGCCGAATATAGGCATCTTTTGCCCCCTCCACCAATCTATCGGTGATAAAGTGGTTAAATCTTGCACTAATTATCGCCACTCGTTTAGCTCTGTTTACGGTTAAATTGCCCTCTACTACATTCATAAAAATTCCCTTAGTTTTTTGAGAAGTGTATCTAAGGCAAACTTTAATCTCTCTTTTCTCAGAAAAATAAGCGAACCTAATAAATTTTTGGAGATGTAAACTAAATAGGCACAACGATAAGCCGTGTTCTGTCATTGGGTAGTTATTTATCTAGATATATTGTCACCAATATACTCAAGCGAGACATAATACCAACTTAATGGCTGTGTGAGATTTGTTACCATATGCCTCTTGCTACGGACAGGGTTTACCTAGCTACCCATGTTACCATGGGTACTGGTGGTCTCTTACACCACCGTTTCACCTTTGACCACCCCATTATCAGAAATAGGGGAGAAAAAGAGCGAGGACTCTTTTAATGGAGAATGGGGGGTCGTCTGCTCTCTGTTGCACTTGCCCTTAGATTACTCTAGCCACCCGTTAGGTGGAGTCCTATCTCACGCGTAGCACGGACTTTCCTCTCGTGACAATTGTCACCAGCAACTACCTGTTGTACCTATAGATGCGATTATAACTTATTTTTCTTTAATAATCAACAGCTTATCTAATTTCATAAAAAGGATATTTAATATTATAATTTAGACAATATTTATCTATTTTAGATAAAATCACTGACTATTAACGAGATTAAAACGATTGGAGCAAACTTTCATGAAGATAAGTGGTGCAAGAATGGTTTGTGAAGCACTAATTGCCGAGGGTGTAAAGACAGTATTTGGTTACCCAGGTGGTGCTATCATGAATGTGTATGATGAGATATATAAACAAGATGGATTTGAACATATCCTAAATAGGCATGAACAAGCCTCTGTTCACGCAGCCGATGGTTATGCTAGGGCTACTGGAGAGGTTGGTGTAGCTATGGTAACTAGTGGGCCGGGTTTTACTAATGCTGTAACAGGTCTAGCTACAGCTTATATGGACTCTATCCCATTGGTGGTAATTTCTGGACAAGTTCCTCTATCACTTATTGGAACTGATGGTTTCCAAGAGATTGATGCTGTAGGGATTTCAAGACCATGTACAAAGCATAACTATCTAGTTAGAGATATAAAAGATTTACCAAGAATATTAAAAGAGGCTTTTCATATAGCAAGAAGTGGGAGACCTGGACCTGTTTTAGTAGATATTCCAAAAGATATAACAGCAGAGATTGCAGATTTTGAGTATCCAAAGAGTGTAAATATCCCAAGTTATAAGCCAACAACTAAGGGTAATCAACGCCAAATAGATAAAGCAGTTGAAGCGATACTAAAATCTAAAAAGCCACTTCTTTATATTGGTGGTGGAGTTGTATTATCAAATGCTAGTGAGTTGGTTAGAAAACTTGCCAATATGGGAGGGATTCCTGCTGTTGAGACTTTGATGGCTAGAGGTGTTATGGGAGATAGTAACCCTCTATTAAAAGGAATGCTAGGAATGCATGGAAATTATTCATCAAATATGGCAATGAGTGAGACAGATTTGATTATCTCTTTGGGTGCTAGATTTGATGATAGAGTTACAGGAAAGCTTAGTGAGTTTGCAAAGTATGCAGATGTAATCCATATCGATATTGACCCTGCTAATATTAGTAAACTTGTAGAGGTTGACTATCCTATAGTTGGAGATGTATCTATAGTTTTAGAAAAGATAATAGCTAAACTTGATGGTAAAATCAATCCTGATAAATATAGTGATTGGAGAGATGTATTAAATAAGTATGATGAGTTGCACCCTTTAACCTTTGAAGATAGCAATGAGGTTATAAAGCCTCAATGGGCTATAAAAAGAGTTGCCGAGATTTTGGGAGAGGATACAATTATTACTTCAGATGTGGGTCAACATCAGATGTGGACAGCTCAATTTTATCCATTTAATAGAGCTAGACAGTGGATAAATTCAGGTGGACTTGGAACTATGGGGTTTGGTTTCCCTTCAGCCATTGGTGCTAAAAAGGGGTGTCCAGATAAGATAGTAGTTAACTTTACTGGAGATGGTTCAATCTTGATGAATATGCAAGAGTTGGTAACTGCTTCGGAGTATAAGATACCTGTTATAAATATTATTCTAAATAATAACTTTCTAGGAATGGTAAGACAGTGGCAATCATTTTTTTATGATAATAGATTTGCCGAGACAGATTTGAGCTATCAGCCTGATTATAAGGGTATAGCAGAGTCTTGTGGTGGTATTGGATATAATGTAACTACCAAAGAGGAGTTTGATGAGGCATTAAAAGATGCTGTAGAGAAAAACAAAGTTGCATTTATCAATGTGGCTATAGATAGATTTGAGAATGTATTACCAATGGTTCCTGCAGGTGGTGCGTTGTATAATATGATATTAGCAGATAAAGCAAAGGATAAGTAATGGCTGATGTAAGAAGAGTTATATCAATTTTAGTAGAAAATGAGAGTTCTGTGTTATCTCGTGTATCGGGTCTATTTGCAGGTAGAGGATACAATATAGAGACTCTTACAGTAGCCCCAATTCCTGAAACCAATCGCTCAAGGATTACAATAGTAACAAAAGGGAGCAAAAGAGTAATTGAGCAGATAACAAAGCAACTACATAAACTAATCCCAGTTTATAAAGTTGTTGAACATGAAGAGATGGTAGAAAAAGAGATGGTCTTAGCCAAATTCCCATTAGGAGAGAATCTAGCAGATATTCAAGCCCTATGTCAAGCCTATAATGGTGGAATAGCAA
>JAADDP010000084.1 GCA_013153825.1 Campylobacterota bacterium | reverse complement strand
CTCTCTGGATATTTTAAAAAGTCAACAATCTCTACAACCTCATCTTTAGCCTCTTGAACCCCTTGAACATCATCAAACTTAACATTGGGTCTCTCTGAGTTTATAAGCTTATCGGACTTTCCAGCACCAAGAATTCCACCCATACCTTTGCTCATCTTCTTAGCTATAAATATCCATATAGCAAAAAATATAAATATAGGAAGCAACATATTTACAATTTGGGCAAATAGGGAGTCTCCTATTCTCCCCTCATAGGTAACATTTCTATCCTCTAACATTGGAATTAAATTCTCATCAAATGCTGGAATATTATTTGCTATATATTTTGTAGTTCCACTCCTATCTATAGCTTCAATCTTACTATTTGTAATCTTTACAGATGATATCTGGTCATCTCTAATTAACTTCTTGATATCGGAGTATGCTACTCTCTGTGTATTCAATATCTTAGGGCCATCTATAATACCGTTAACTCCACTGCTACTCTCGCCAACCATTAATCTAAATAGAATTACCACCACTATTGAGAATATTATAAAAACCAATATGGGGTTTCTATTAAAGAAGTTATTATCATTTTTATTATCCATTTTACCTCAAATTACCTTTTTTATCTTTTTCTATATATGAGTGTAACCCACTCATCTCTAGCTACTCTCTCCAAAAGCTCTAAGTCGCTATAACTATCTGCCACAACGCCCTCCTTTTTATCTAAAATTCCTGAAAGTATCAAGACTCCTCCACTCTTTAGAACTCTTTTTAAGTCTTTGGATATTATTTTTAACACATCAGCCACAATATTTGCAACAACTACACTATAGATATCTTTAGCCATATTTACAGAGCCTTCCCAGAGTCTATTATACTCCTCCCCATTTAGGGCAAAGTTCTCTCTAGCACTATCAACAGCTACAGGGTCTGTATCGCATAGGTCAACAGTAGCTCCAACCTTTCTAGAGGCTAGAGCCAATATTCCAGAGCCACACCCCACATCTAATAATAGATTATCAGGCTTAACATATCTATCAATTGCCTCAAGAGAGCTATATGTTGTAGCGTGATGACCTGAACCAAAGGCGAGAGCTGGGTCTATCTTAATATTTATCTTCCCCTCCTTTGGCTCATACCAGCTTGGATATATATAGAATCTACCAACCTCTATTGGCTCTATTGATGCCTTATATCTCTCTATCCAATCTACATTCTCTTTCTGCTCAATCTTATAGTCAATATCTATATTGATACCCAAAGATTTAATAAAGCTATTAACCTCTTCTACAATATATGATATATCATCTTCACCTCTAACAACTATCCCCCTACTACTAATCTCTACACCATCCGATATATTTGCAATAAATTCAGCTATAAAATCTATAAACTGCTTATCTACCTTAACTATCAACTCATAGTAGTTATCTCTCTCCATTAGCCAACCTAAATGCCTCTCTTAAATCTATCGTCCCCTCATAGAATGCTTTACCGATAATTACACCATCTATACCACTATCCATGAGAGCCTCAATATCCTCTATATCTTTTACTCCACCACTAGCGATAGTCTCAACTCCACTAGCCTCTTGCACCTCTCTTGTAAACTCAACATTTACACCACTAAGCATACCATCACGACCAATGTCTGTGCATATAATCGCCTCAACTCCAACATCTGCAAACTCCTTTGCCAAGTCGGTAGCCCTCATACTACTAACCTCTCCCCAGCCCTCAACAGCCACAAACCCATCAACTGCATCAATCCCAACAGCTATTGGATATCTTTTTGCCATTCTCTTTACAAACTCTGGATTCTTAACAGCTATTGAGCCTAATATTAGTCTATCAACTCCAAGCTTTAGATACATTTTTATGGTCTCTTCATCTCTAATCCCTCCACCTAGTTCTAACTTTAGGTTACAATTTTCTCTAATTTTTTTAATTTGCTCTAAGTTTTTTGGCTCACCTGCAAAAGCTCCATTTAAATCTACCAAGTGAACCCAACGACTCCCCAACTCCTCAAACCTCTTTGCCACCTGCCAAGGCTCATCACTATATATCTTTGCACTATCCATTAGCCCCTTTGTGAGCCTTACTGCTTTTCCATCTTTTAAATCTATTGCTGGTAGTATTGTCATTTTTCTAATCCTCTTTAAAGCTTTACAAAATTCTCTATAATTTTTAAGCCATTATTGTGGCTCTTTTCTGGGTGTGGTTGAATTCCATAGATATTATCTCTATTTACTGCACTCACAAACTCATATCCGTAATATGTCTTTCCAATAGAATATCTATCATCACACACTACATGATAGGAGTGGACAAAATATAGATAGAACTCCTCTTGTAGATTTTTAAATAGGGGTGTCTCTTTTTGAACAAATAGCTCATTCCAACCCATATGTGGAACTTTCAGTTTATGGTCAAATTTTGATTTATCAAAGGCTATAACCTCTCCCTCAATCAATCCAAGTCCTCTATGGTCTCCAAACTCTTGGCTACTCTCAAATAGTAACTGCATTCCCAAGCAGATACCCAAAAGTGGCTTTCCACTACTAGCATACTCTTTTATGGCACTATCCATTCCCCTCTCTCTTAGATGCTCCATAGCATCTCCAAATGCCCCAACACCTGGTAAAATTAGCTTATCATACTCTTTTAGTTTCTCTGGCTCTTTCTCAACTCTAATATCTGCTCCAATTAACTCAAAAGCATTTATGATAGATGCCAAGTTCCCCATATTATAATCTACAATTCCGACCATATATATCTCCCTTTAAGTATCAATTTTTGTTGAAGTCTAACAGCTTTTTGCTTTTAAACTATACAATTCCCTTATCTCTCTATCCCAAATAGAGCTATCTATCGTCTCTAAAATTAATGGAATATCATCTAGTCTATCATCATTCATAATAAATCTAAAGGTATCCCATCCAAGCTCCCCCTCTCCTAGAGAGTGGTGTCTATCTACTCTACTCCCAAATTTAGATTTTGAGTCGTTGATGTGCATTCCCATTAGATATTTAAATCCTACAACCTCATCAAACTTACTCATTGTCTTCTCATATGCCTCTTTAGTCCTTAAATCATACCCCGAAGCAAATGTGTGACATGTATCTAGACATACACCTACTCTACTCTTATCCTCAACCCTCTCTATAATATGGGCTATATGTTCAAATCTATACCCTAAGTTTGTCCCCTGCCCTGCTGTATTCTCAATTATAAGCTTTACATCTGACTCTTTAGTCTGCTCAATTGCTAAGTTTATAGAGTCAGCAATAACATCTAAACATCTACTCTCCTCTATCGCCACCCTTTTTTCATAATCTTTATCTCTCTTTGAAATCTTTACTAAGTGGCTTCCTGGGTGGAAATTTAACTTATTTAGCCCTAAAAGTTCACACCTCTCAATCTCATCAATAAAGGCATCTCTAGATTTTTGAAGCTTCTCTCTATCTGGACTCCCCAAATTTATTAGATAGCTATCGTGAGGTAGAACATGTTTTGGTTCAATATTTGACTCCTCTAGATTTCTTCTAAAGCTATCGATACTCTTAGTTGTGAGTGGTTTTGCCACCCACTGTCTCTGGTTCTTAGTAAACATAGCAAAGGCTCTTGCCCCTATCTTCATCGCATTTAATGGAGCATTCTCAACCCCTCCACTTGTGCTAACATGAGCTCCTACAAACTTCATATACTCTTTACCTCTATCTTAATTTTATTTATCTTATCATAAAATTTTCTGTTACCATCTGTAACCTCATAAATTATATTATAATCTCTACCATCTGTTATATTTTGGACGAAACTATCTCCATCTCCTTTTAGATTTTTTCCATCAAATATGGGCTTACCTCTAAATATATTCTCTAAAAGAGTTGGAGGGTATGATTTAACCAACATATCTCGATTAAACTCCCCCTTCTCCATACACTCTAGGGTTGACATACATATATTTACCTCGTTGATATCAAATTTAACTACAGGTTGCCCCATAGCATATATTTCAACTTTTAGAAATGAGTCCCCTCTATATATAAATCCCATATCGGCATATCTTATCTTTGGAGTTAATATCTTAATAAATGCACTCTCTTGGTTATCCTTCTCAATAAGAGCCTTTGAGACACATCCAGATAGGGCAGTAATAAGAGTAAATATAAATATCTTTTTTATATACACAGTATCTTAAACCTTTTTAGCATGGAGTATATCAAAAAAAAGTTTTAAAAAAATAATTTTTTAATAAAAGTTTAAGTTTTATCTGCTATAATTTCAGCCATATCTTTAAGTGATGGCCCCTTCGTCTAGTGGTTAGGATCCCAGGTTTTCATCCTGGTTACAGGAGTTCGAATCTCCTAGGGGTCACCATCT
>JAADDP010000039.1 GCA_013153825.1 Campylobacterota bacterium | reverse complement strand
TATCTTCCCAGATAAAATCTCCAAGGCAGTATGTTGTTTGATTAACCTCCTCTTTATAAACTCCACCATCTAGAGTTGTTATATTTGAATCTTTTATTTCAATATAATCACTAACTCCTGTCTCTGGATTAATATCGCTATCTTTCTCCTCATCTCCTGCATTTTGTTTTGTTATTATATAACCCTCTGGCAAAGTAGTTTTATCAATTGTAATTGAGTAATTACCTTCACCAAGTCCGCAAAATTCATATTTTCCATTTGAATCTGTAATAGTAGTTGCTCCAGTCTCATTTAGAGTTATCTTAACTCCACCAACTCCAACTTCACCCTCATCTTGAATTCCATTCTTATTACTATCTTCCCAAATAAAATCTCCAAGACAATAGGTTAGCCTATAAAATCCCCCATCTAAACTACTATTATCCTCTCCATCAATCTTTACTCTATCACTAACCCCATTCTCATCTAAATCACTATCTCTACTATCATCACCACCTTGATTTTTTAATGTAACCATATGCCCCTCTGGAATAGAAAATTTTGCATAATACTCTCCATTTTCTAATCCACAAACTCTATAACTTCCACTACTATCACTTGTAGCACTCCCTTTAAGAGTATTATTTATATCATAAATCTCAACCACTACTCCTTCAATTCCAACCTCTCCACTATCTTGCACTCCATTTTTATTGCTATCTTCCCAAACAAAATCACCTACACAATAGGTTGGAGATTCTGGTTTATAAATCCCCATATCTATAGTTAAATTATTCTCTCCACTCTTAATCTCCACCTCAACTCTTCCATCACTATCTACATCACTATCTAAATCATCACTTGTAGCATCTTTTTTAGTCGCAATATACCCCTCTGGGATAGCAAACTCAACCAAATACTCTCCTGGCTCAATATTGCTAAATTGATACTTCCCTTCACCAGTAGTTATAGTTTGAGAGATAATATTTCCATCTTTATCTTTTAAGCTCACAACTACTCCACCAACTCCACTCTCATTATCATCTT
Source organism: Campylobacterota bacterium (assembly GCA_013153825.1). GTDB lineage: Bacteria > Campylobacterota > Campylobacteria > Campylobacterales > Sulfurovaceae > UBA1140. The sequence goes on along the minus strand of JAADDP010000039.1, from coordinate 3,387 downwards.
GAACTCCATCTTTATCAATATCTTCCCAAACATAATCTCCTATACTTCCTACTCTATACAATCCAGCATCTATACTCATATCATCTTCACTAACTTCTCCAACTACCACCTCTTTACTCTCATTAATATCACTATCAAGATTATCATCTCCTATATTCTGCTCTGTTACCAAATACTCTTGTGGCGCCTCAAACTTTAACTTAACCTCATACCCCACTGGAATATCACAAAATTTATATGTCCCATTCTCATCAGTTGTTACTCTTGCTGCCTCCACATTCTCTATCTCTTGAGTTGGAATAGAGATATACAATATTACCTCTACCCCCTCAATTCCAACCTCTCCCTCATCTTGAATTCCATTTTTATTGCTATCTTCCCAAACAAAATCACCTATACATACTCTCTTATAAAATCCTGCATCTATTGTATCATCACTACTATCAACCTTAACTACCACCTCTGCATTCTCATCTATATCACTATCTTTACTATCATCTCCTCCCATATCTTTAGGAGTTGGAGAGTAATTATCAGGCGCTTTAAATACTAACTTATACTCAACTTGAGGCTTTAAATCACAAAATTCATACTTTCCACTCTCATCTGTAACTAGAGTATCAATTAACTTATCATCCAAATATAAACTTACATTAACATCTTTTAATCCACCCTCTGTACTATCTTGAATTCCATCTAAATCACTATCCTCCCAGACAAAATCACCTATACAGACCCTCTTTACCAAACCAATATCTAAGGTCATATTCCCATTTGCATCATCCATATCATCTGCATCATCACCACTATTTTCTATTTCACTCACCTCATCCTCTCCAACTGGCTCACTTTGAGCCTCTAGAGTAATAAGAGCTGAGAGTATATAGTCTTGCCCAACCTCTTCTATATTACTATCACTCTTATTATTATCATCTGCAAAGCTATTTTGCACATCCATATTAACACTATAACCATCTAAAGAGGTAACATTACTCTCTATCTTAACTCTATATTTTCCAGGAGCTAAATTATCAAAATAGTATACTCCATTGCTATTAGTAACTACCCACTTTACCTCTTGATTTTGCTCATCTAATAGAGTAACCTTTAACCCCTCAATTCCAACTTCTCCACTATCTTGAACTCCATTATTATTACTATCTTCCCAAATAATAGAGCCTAAGCTAACAACTGGCATAAATCCTATATCTAAAGAGTGATTATTAACACCAAAATCTAAACTCTGCACCTCTACTACTGCACTATCTCCTTCTAAAATAGCATCACTATCAACCAAATCTGGGTCGCTAGAGTCTGCTTGCTGATTAGGAGAAGTTAAAACTTTCCCATTAATTGCCTCTTGAGTCGTATCAATTACTACTTTATAACTCTTTCCACTCTCAAGGGTAACATTATAATCATACCCCTCCTCATCACTCTTAGTAGCATCACTTGAAAAGAGATACTCACCTTTACTATTTGTAGTTACCTCTGCTATTATATTTGAATTCTCATCTATTAGCTGCACCTTAACTCCAGCAATCCCCTCCTCGCCAGCATCTTGTATACCATTTCCATTACTATCAAGCCATACCCTATTTCCAATCTCAATTGGTGGCAACTCACACAACAGCTCCACATCTCCCATTCCAGATGCTTTTCCAAAAAATGGCTCTGAAGTCAATGACCCATCATAAAGCTCAACTGCATTAATTCTATCTCCATCACTCTTACTCAATCTATATACCCCACCTTGAGAGTAATCATGCGGGTCCATTGCAGTTAAAAATAGCTCATTTGCCCCAGAAATTGTTGCAACACCTCCATTTGAAACCTCTTTATGGTTTGGACTCTTAGGAAAATTATCTCCAATAAAAAACTCTGCTACATCTCCACTAGTTACCTCTTCTTCTATTATCCAATTTCCACTTTCATCTTTTGTTGCCTTTAATATATCTCCAGCCCCAACAATATATACTAAATGGGTAGTATCATTCTCATCTGGAAGCCAGTTACCTGAGCCAAACTGATAACCTGTTCTATCTCCAATTCCAATATACATCTCCCCTCTTGCATCAAACTCTATATCCATCAACCAAGGCTGAGTATGAACTGTTAAAACCTTCTCATTTGCTTTATCTTTAGAATCCTTATATCTCCAAACCTCATTTCCATCCTCATCAATCTCTTTTTGCCCAAGCTCAAAAGGGTCCCACTCCTCTACCCAAGGGTGTAAAAGAGGGAAATTTGGGTCTCTAATCGTCTCACCTGTATCTGGGTCTTTAATGGTTTGTTGCTGAGAGTTAACCACCACATTTCCATTATCATCTAATCCTTGACGAGTATAGTTTAAATCAAAACTCAAAACACTCTTTGCATCAGCTGGTGTTGCACCCTCTTCAAAAGCTACAATATGAGCCTTTAAATCATCTCTATTTTTAGACTCACTCGCATCACAAACTCCTCCAATATACACCTTTCCCTCATAGACTTTTAGAGCAAATGGTCTCCAACTACCCCCTACACACAATGGGTGATTAACCTCTCCCAAATCTTCAGGACTCTTTGCCTCAATATCCACTTTATATATATGAGTATTATTTAAGTTAACTACATACAGATACTTTTCATCCTCTGAGATATCAATATCTCCAAGTCCTATCTTTCCTACCCATTTAAATGCCTCGCTATCATGATTTCTTTGTCTTGAACCATTTATATCCCTATTCTCAGGCTCTTGGCCAGCATCTGGAATAACTGCTAAGGTCTCTACCTCTTTAGTAACTGGGTCTACTTGATAGATTGCTCCAGTTCCTGATGGTCCTATATCTGAATGGCGTCTAAAAAAAGTAGAGGTATAAAAGAGCTCTCTTTTTCTACTATAAGCAATCCCCCAAACACTACCTAAATCCACCTTTTTAGCAACAAAATCGATATTTTCAGGGTTAGTCTCATTATAATCAAACACTCCAAAGATATCATCATAATCTGGGTCTTCATCATAATAGAGTCCATTTGTCTGAAACACACTTGCTACTTTAGGCTGCAACTGACAATACTCCCCACTATAATAGAGCCCAAAATTGACTATATCTCCATCTTTAGCAAATCTAACAGAGCTATTAGAGCTCTTCCCATCCATACTCTCCTTTAGATATGATGGCCAACTGCTAAACTCTACTCTATACTCTCCATCCTCAACATCCAACAGATACTCTCCGCTCCTATTAGTAGTAGCCTTTGCTGCTATATTTCCATCTTTATCATAAGCAACAACCTCTACCCCTTCAACTCCTAATTCATTATCCTCTTTTACTCCATATATATTTGAAGTATCACCACTTAAAGGTATATCTTTATATACTACTCCACTAATTGCCCCATAGA
>JAADDP010000199.1 GCA_013153825.1 Campylobacterota bacterium | reverse complement strand
AACATAGATTAAAAGATAGATTAAAAGAGTTTAGTAGATGGGTTGATATATCAGATAGAATTAATTTAGATGGCTCATATCCTACAATGGGAATTGATAGAAAAGCACTTTGTCTATCTTATGATAGTGGTCTATTTATTAGTGCTGGAAGTGCAATTACAGTTGATATTGTAGAGGATAGAGAGTATAGAGGTGGATTTATACTTTTGGGTCTTAAAGCCCATCTAAAAGCTTATGGAGATATCTCTGAAGCTCTAGATGTTGAGCTAAACAGGGATATTGATGATTCCCTAGCGAAGGATACGAGAGATGCAATCAGCTATGGAATAGTATACTCAATCGTATCAATTATAGAGAGATATAGGGGAGATAGAGAGATATATATTACAGGAGGAGATGGAGAGTTTTTATCAAAATTTATAAAAGGGAGTATTTATGATGAGGGGCTAATTTTTAAAGGGATAGAGAGAGCCTTAAATGGTATAATCATACCCTCAAAGTAAAATAATAGTAGATAAGGATTTATAATATGTTAACTATAGCACTTCCAAAAGGGAGAATTGCAAAGGAGTCATTGGATATTTTTTCAAAAATTTTCGATAGGGAGTTTAAATTTGAGGGGAGAGGACTTATTATGGAGGTTGGTGGTTTTAGATTTTTAAATGTTAGAAATCAAGATGTTCCAACCTATGTGGAGCATGGCTCTGCAGATTTGGGAATTGTTGGGCTTGATGTTATAATGGAAAAGGGGTTAGATGTCATTAGGCTATTAGATATGAGGCTTGGAAGGTGTAAAATATCTATAGGTATAAAAAAGGGAGATGAGTTGGATTGGAGCAGACCAAATATAAAGGTTGCAACAAAGATGGTAAATATCACAAAAAACTACTTTGCATCTCATGCCGTAGGGATAGAGATTATAAAACTATCCGGCTCTATTGAGTTGGCTCCTCTAATCGGCTTATCAGATATAATCGTAGATATTGTGGAGACGGGAAATACAATGAGGGAGAATGGGCTTGTAGTTGCAGAGGATATTATGGACTCATCTGCACACCTAATAGCCAATAGAAACTCCTACTATGCTAAGAAGAGAGAGATTATATCTCTATATGAAGAGTTAAATAGAGTGGTTAAAAATGGATAGTTCTCTAAATCTATATGCCGAGATTGAACATCTATTGGGTGTTAGTGATGTAGCTCCAACACTATATAGAAACTATCTCAATACTCTAAGGGAGCTTCAATTTGACTCTCTACTAGATGTTGGGTGTGGAAGAGGTGAGTTTTTAGCACAACTTCAGGGTATATATCCAGATAGAGAATTGATAGGTATAGATTTAAGCTCTGTAATGGTGGATATGGCTAGAGAGAGGGGAGTTAAGGCATACTGTACAGATATCTCAAAGCTTCAGGGGGAGTTTGATATCATAACTGCCATATTTGATATGGTTAACTACTTAGAGTTTAATGAGCTTAAACCATTTTTAGAGTCGGTTGAGGCTCATCTAAAGGTTGGAGGGTACTTCATCTGCGACATAAACTCATATTACGCCTTTAGTGATCTAGCTGTAGGTGCCTACATAAGAGATGTTGGAGATAGGTTTGTTACTGTCGATAGTCTATTTGAGGATGATATATACTACTCTGAATTTACTCTCTTTGAGAATGTAGATGGTGAGAGGCTATTTAAAAAGAGGCAGGATAGGGTATTACAGTACTACTATGAGGTAGATGATATGGTTCAATCTACATCTCTAGAGCTAATATCAAAATCTGATATATCCGTATATGGTGATGAGGTTGAGAAGCACTACCTAGTTTTTCAGAAGAGTTAATAGGTAGATAGCAGTGGAGCTGATTAATATGTATATGATAGAGAACTCTATAAAATACTCTAACGGAAACCACTCAATTAGAGTTGAGTCTGGTGGAAATATCCAGCTATTCTTTGGAAATAGAAGTTTATGGAGTAGTATAAAGCTATCTAAGAAGAGAAGAGAAGAGAGTAGAAGTATCGAGTTTATAACCACCCCGATATAGAGGGTATATCTAAAAAGTTTCTCAATCCACCCTCTAAAGTGTGCGAAGATTACTATTAAAATCGATATAGGAATAGATATATACCATAGGCTATATATCTGCTCAAAGAGCCTCTTAACATCGAGCAGATGTCTCTTCTCATGGATGGTAAAGATATCTAGCTCTATAAGTGTGATATATTTCTGCTTCAGGAGATATAACCATGTGAGGTTGTGGGCTTGGGGGTTAACCACCTCTTGACCAAATGGGGAGTGGAATAGATTGAGGATAAGCTCAAATGAGCTGAGAGATATGGTTAGAAATATGAGCAATGGGAAGATGAACCTCATCAACCCTACCAGCTATTGGATACCATAAGTTGATATCTACCCCTATAGCTACTTAGTGATAGATTTAGTGTTGAGTATCTATAGTATAGACCGACCGTTAAATTTCCATTTATAACTCCAGATTTGACCCCTAAACCTCTAAATAGCTCTCTACTGACACCAAATCTAATTGACTCTTCAATATCTCCATGAAAAATATCTATATAGTCCACTCCAAAGAGTGTACCACTATATTTAGTAGATATACCTATATTTGAGCTGGAGTTATCTTTACCAAACTCTCCAAATTTCGTATCACCAATATTTAGGAGCGATACCCCTATATTAAATCTATCTATGTGGTATATCCCCCCAATGTCAAAAGCTACTCCACTCTCACTCTTGGTATATCTATTATTGAAGTAGTCCAATATCCCATCTGTCTCAACTATTTCCCCTATAGTGTAGTTTTTAATGGTACTATACCTCTCTACAAATCGAATATTAAATCCAAATCTAATATCATCTCTGATGAGGTTTAGTGAACCTAGAAGCGTAGAGTCCCTATATACAAAACTCTCCATTGCACCAATTGAGCCAAACCCTGTATGGGTTATAAACTCTCCGACAACATTCTCATAAGCCCCAATAAGCCAACGGTAACTATCACCATAGGACGCATATATCGATAGAATCGTATCACCTATAATATTGAGACTCTTACCTATATTTCTATTCATCAGTTCAGAAATATCACCATAATCATTGGATGAGAGTCTCTTAATAAACTTTAAACTTCGACTATTCATAAGAATAGAGGAGAGAAGCTCTACCCCAAATCTATCTAAAGTTGATGGGATATTTGCAGGGTTTAGAAGTGTAGATTTTGAGTTTGAGCCTATTGCAATGTCCACACCCCCCATACCTAGAGAGTTTATATTTAAACTACTCCCATTTATGTATATGGAGAGTAGAGCAGTGAGAGTTATCTTTCTAAACATTAGTGGCTCTGAAGATAGGTACCCAAATTATCTTGGGTTATAACTCCATCTGGACTACCTGTAATATTATTAATATAGCTCTCTATAGTTGCTCTAGTTTCACTTTCAGCTGGGAATAGCTCCTGAATACCTGCAGTTATAGTTAGTGAATCAGCTATATTCATAATCTCCCCATCATCAACTACCGGACATGGAAAATATGTTACTCCATCTATCTCTGCCGTTGTCTCATTGAAGTTGATATCACATACACCATCAGTTAAGATTGCAGAGTTACTCTCTTCCCCATTTGTGACAAGTTTCTTAAATGTTCTATACCCCAAGTTTGGATTTCCAACATCTACATCTATAAGTGTAGTGTTATACTCCACCCCATCTTTTGTAAAGGTGACCTTTTTTCTATATGTTGCCATTGAACCCTCTCTACATGAGTTGGCAGGGTCACTTGCGTAAACTATGGCACACCCTGAAGCATCAGCTTCATCAATTACTCCATTACCATTCAGGTCATCTGATGAGTTTATATCTACACCCTCAGCCCAGCTCTGAACAACATCCTCATCTCCCCCAAATAGGAGCTTAACGCTATTTGAGAGTGATGTTAATCTCACTAAACCGAGACTATAACATGCAGACTTCTGCTCTTCTGTAATTGTACTATCTTCACAATCTACACCATCTATAACTTTACTATAGTATCTATCCGCCTCCTCAAGCTGATTAATTGTATATAGAGCATCATTATCCTTTGTGGTCTCAAAGACAAACTCATTTAGACCATTTTCACTATTTGAGATTGCAGTTGTTATATCAAATACGGTATAACCACTCTTACCAACATATGCTCCGGCTATATTTATATTCACATCATCATCACTTAAATCTTCATAATCTTCACGGTTAGATGTTAATTGAGATATTACATAATCATAATTCTCATCATCTAAAGCCTCCTGAATACCAACCTCTGTTTCCGGATATGGATTACTAGATGTTGGTGTCGGTGTTGGTGTCGGTGTTGGTGTTGGTGTCGGTGTCGGTGTCGGTGTTGGTGTTGGTGTTGGTGTTGGT
>JAADDP010000189.1 GCA_013153825.1 Campylobacterota bacterium | reverse complement strand
AATATATTTGGAAAATTTGCATCTACAAAGTTTCCAAAGCCAATTCAATCGGTTATAAACTACCTATATGTAAAGCTTATGGGGCTAGATATGAGTGAGTTTAGGGCTCCTAGTGAGTATGAGAGTTTAAATGCCCTATTTACTAGAGAGTTGGTTAAAAAAAGAGAAATACCAAAAGATAAGAGAGTTATAATATCTCCTGTTGATGCTCTAGTTACCGATTTTGGAAAGATAGAGGAGGGAAAAGCCTATCAGATAAAGGGTATGGATTACTGTATTGCTGAACTCCTTGGAGAGTATCATAAAAAGGCATTTAAGGCTCTAAAAAATGGGGAGTTTGTAAACTTGTATCTCTCTCCAAAAGATTACCACAGATACCACTTTCCAGATAAATTGAGAGTAAAATCAGTTACACATATTCCAGCAAAACTATATCCTGTAAATTTTCCACTTCTAAGAAATAAGAAGAACCTCTTTATAGAGAATGAGAGGGTAGTTGTGGAGTGTAGAGATGAGAATAAAAGGACATTTGTTATGGTCTTAGTTGGGGCTTTGAATGTTGGAAAGATGGTTCTACTCTTTGAGGATAAGATAAAAACCAATAGCGATATTAGAGAGGCTCAACACTATAAGTATAAAGATTTATGGTTTGATAAGGGGGAGCTGTTTGGGTGGTTTGAGATGGGTTCAACAATTCTACTCTTTTTTGAAAAGGGGGTATTTAGACCAAATCTAAAGGTAAATCAAAAGGTAAAATTTAGTGAGCCAATAGGAGAGAAGATTTGAAAAAATTGGCAATCTTTGATATGGATGGCACACTTGTTGACAGCTCAATTACCCTAGTAAATGCTATAAACTATGTGAGAAAAAATCTAAAACTCCCTCCAATGGCTGAAGAGGATATCCTATCCAAACTAAATGACCACTCTGTAAATCCATCTGAGTATTTCTATAACTCTCCAAACTTTAAGGCAGAACATGAGGTCTGGTTCTCAAAATACTATAGAGAAAACCACGATAAGGAGATTAGACTATATAGAGGGGTAAGAGAACTCCTAGAGAGATTAAAGAAAAAGGGCTTTACATTAGCAGTAGCCACAAATGCACATAGAAACTCTACAAGTCAAGCCCTACACCACTTAGATATTGGACACTTTTTTGACTCAATTGTTTGTGGTGATGAGGTTAGATACTCAAAGCCATACCCCCATATGTTGGAAAAGGTTCTATATGAGACTAAAATTGATAGAGAAGATGCCATATTTATTGGAGATGGAGAGAGAGACCTTGAGGCATCAAAGAGGGCAAATATCGACTATATTATGGTTCATTGGGGTTTTTCAGATTATAGAGATGAAGAGGCAGTTAGCTCTGTGGAGGAGCTGTATAATAGAATAGTTGAAGCTTAAAGGGGCTAGTATGTATAAGAGGATATTTCTATCTACTCTGATTTTAATTAATAGTGGCTGTTTTACCAATATTGAAGATAAACCTAAAATCTCTAAACTGATTAAGAGAGATGATATATACTATATGGCACTCCAAAATACAAAGAAGGGTGAGATAGTGGCATCATTTGAGACTAAAGGGCTACTAATCGCCACATATCTAAATCCTATTTTTAATGGGAGAGACTGCTCCATATGTTTCAATACAGATGATGGGAGATATTTCCTGCTGGGGCTACTGATAAATGGAGAGAGGGATAGTAGATTTGATAGGGAGGGGTATAGTATAGATTTGAATGGTCTAGAGCCTATTGAGCTTAGAAAGGTCGATAGATATGACCCTCTTCTAAAAGAGATGCCGATGGTAAATAACTGGTGTTCATACTATATTGCAAAATTTCCTAAACAGAGTGGCGATAGAGTACTCTTAAATTTTAAGAGTGATAGATTCGGAGAGGATAGTTTAGAGTTTTTAAAGAGATAGGTAGTCAAATGTTTGAACTCCTATATAAATATTATGATAAGAGTAGCATAATTACAATCTCCATATCGATTATTCTATTTATATACACAGTTACTCTATTCTGGATATTCATATATAGATATCTACTTATAAATAGAGTTATATCTATAGAGAGCTATTCACTAAAAAAGCTATATCTAGGAAGAATATCTACTGTTGATGAGAACTCCCTACTATTTCCATATGTAAATAGAGTATTAATTCCCAATAGAGCCATATTCTCCGTGGCTAAAGGGAGAGCTATCAAAGTGGCAAGTAGAGGGTTGACAACCCTATCTATAGTATCTTCCACAGCTCCATTTATCGGTCTATTTGGAACTGTTGTATCGATACTTGAGGCTCTATCGAACTTATCCATAGAGAGTGGGAGTGGATTATCCATTATAGCACCTATGATATCTCACTCTTTAGTTACAACTGCAGGGGGGATAGCTGTAGCTACATTTGCATACACATTTCATCTCATTCTGAAAAGGAGAGTCTATGAGCTTGGTGTTCTACTAGATAATCAAGCCGATTTAATTTTAGCTCAAAAGGAGTAATTATGGTTAAAAAGATAGTTGATATATTGGATAGGAGAGGTTTAACTGTTACATTTGCAGAGAGCTGTACAGGTGGAAAGTTGGCATCAAGATTTAGTGAGATATCTGGGGTCTCTAGAGTATTTAATGGTTCAGTTGTTAGCTACTCAAATAGTATAAAGTCTAAATGGCTTGGTGTTAATAGCTCCACTCTCAATAGATATGGGGCTGTTAGTAGAGAGTGTGTAGTAGAGATGTTAGATGGGGCTTTAATGCTCTCGGATGCAGATTATGCAGTGGCTATTAGTGGAATCGCTGGGCCTACTGGAGGGACAGAAGATAAACCTGTAGGAACTGTATTTATAGGTGTAAAGGGTATCAATAGCTTTACTGTTGAGAAATCTCTATTTAGTGGATGTAGAGTTGAAATTCAGGATAAGAGTGTGGATAGTGCCATATCTCTTCTACTAAAGATAGTAGAAGAAGATATATATAGAAGATAGGGAAATTACCCCTTTATCTCCACAGAGTAACCCTTATCAGAGATAGCAGGACCTGTTCTCTTCATATGTTTTGGTCTTCTTAGAGTATCTCCAGCCTTAAGAGGTCTAGTGAGTTTATCTCTCCAAGCTTGATAGACTTTGAAGTTTGTCTCATAGTTTACATAGATATCTCCAATAGTATCACTCTCTTTAGCAGGTTCAATTATAACCTTCTGATGCCATGCGTGGTTTCCAGCAATTGGGTCTGGATGTGATGGAGTTACAGCATTTTGCCATGCACCACTTAATCCATCCCACCAGATATTATCTAAGTCTCTATTGAACTCTTTAAACTGCCAACTATCTTTTCTAGATACCATTCCAGCATCAATCCCCTCTTTTGGCTTTAGAGTTCCAACTTTTCCATCCATCGTCATATCATAGAGAGGTGCTCCTAGCCCCATAACTCCTAGCTTATGTTTAAATCCAGGGATTTCAACTGCATTTTTAAGCTTCCATCTTCCAGCATGGTGAGAGTTTGCAACAACTCCTGGCATTGTAGCCTCCGTAGGGACTGCCATAGCTATAAAATATCCACTCTCAAGCCCTGTTAGAGTATCTACTACTCTCACTCTAATAGCATCTCCTCTTTTAATATTGAGCCTCTTTGCATCATCTGTATTTATCCATACTGGGTTATGGTTTTGAGAAATCTCCATTAGATGTTTTGAGTTTACTGAACGGGTATGGATATTATATGGCAATCTAAATATATTATTTAGAGCAAACTCATTTGGCTTTGTCATGTGGTCATGGTGAACTTGAGTTACAAGATGTATCATCTTCTCTCTCTGCTCTTTTGTGGTTGGATAGATTGGCACTGCATACTCTGGCCATTTCCACTGGGCAAACCACTCAGAAAAGTACTCTAGCTTTTTACTTAGAGTATGGAAACCTTCCATAACCTCGCCATCAATCTCAATCCCAATAGCCTTTTTCTCTCCATCATGCTCAACCAATAGAGTTCCAAACTCATCCTTTTCAACCTCATCAATAGGATACTCATGCCCATGAACAATATACTTATTATCCTCTTTTTTAATTGGTCTCTCTTGAGGTCTATAGATGTTATCCTCCTCTAGCCATGTCCCCATATCTCTCATTAGCTCATAGTTAGGGTATTTAGAGTTAGGATATTTAGCCTTTGCCGTCTTTCTTAAGTTTGGTAAATTGTTAAACGCTGCTTGATACCACTCTGCGATAGATACAGCTCTTTTTGGGTCCTCTTTTGATGCCCAATACTTTTTAACTCCAAGCTTTCCATCTGGGTCAACATACTCAACCATTAAGTTAGCCCAAAACTCAACCTCTTCCCAAATCTCCCCAAGACCTGAAGCCATGTGAGCCTCTAGTGTTCCTCTTGCTGGGTGCTTTGGTTTCCAACCCATCTTCTCAAGTGCTACTCTTAGTGCTGGTTGTCTAAAGCTTAGCCATCTTT
>JAADDP010000076.1 GCA_013153825.1 Campylobacterota bacterium | reverse complement strand
TTTTTATCAATCTTTTTTGATATAATATCACTTACTAATAACTAATAACCAACCTATCCACCTAAATTGTAAACTTTAGGTTAATTTTTTTTGGTTAGAATCGTAAACTTAAAGGAATTTTATGAGTAATGGGAATATAGAGAAGGTAGAAGATATACAAGAGGTTTTAATTGAAGATAGTATGAAGGGCTCTTATCTTGATTACTCTATGAGTGTAATTGTGGGTAGAGCTCTACCTGATGCTAGAGATGGGCTAAAGCCTGTCCATAGAAGAATTTTATATGCTATGAAAGATTTAAATCTAGGCTCTAAAACCCCCTATAAGAAGTCAGCTAGGATTGTAGGTACTACGCTGGGACTATACCACCCTCATGGAGACACCTCCGTATATGATGCTATGGTTAGAATGGCTCAAGATTTCTCTATGAGAGCACCTCTAATTGATGGACAGGGTAACTTCGGCTCTATTGATGGGGATAATCCAGCTGCACAGAGATATACAGAGGCTAGAATGACGAGAATATCGGAAGAGCTATTGAGAGATATAGAGAAGGAGACGGTAAATTTTGTCCCAAATTATGATGACTCCTTAACAGAGCCTGATGTTCTCCCCTCAAGAGTTCCAAATCTACTTTTAAACGGCTCTAGTGGTATTGCAGTTGGTATGGCTACAAATATACCTCCACATAGATTAGATGAGCTTATAGATGGGTTGGTGGCTCTAGTAGAGAATCCAGATATAGATGATAACAGCCTATTTGATACAATTCAGGGGCCAGACTTCCCAACAGGGGGTATAATATTTGGAAAGAAGGGTATCTTAGACGCATATAGAACGGGGAGAGGTAGGATAAAGGTTAGGGCAAAGGTTCATATAGAGCAGTTGAGAAATAGAGAGATTATAGTTATTGATGAGCTACCATATCAGGTCAATAAATCTAAGTTGATAGAGTCCATAGCTACTCTAGTTAGAGAGAAGCAGATAGATGGGATATCTGAGATTAGAGATGAATCGGATAGAGATGGTATGAGGGTTGTGGTTGAGCTAAAGAGGGATGCCATGAGCGATATTGTACTAAATAACCTATACAAGAGTACTCAACTTCAGATAACATTTGGAATTATAATGTTGGCAATCGAGAATAGAGAGCCAAAAGTATTTAATCTAAGGGAGCTACTGGAGCTATTTATCAGACACCGAAAGAGTATTATTATTCGACGAACTATATTTGATTTAGATAGAGCAACAGCTAGAGTACATATATTAGAGGGGTTAAAGAGGGCTCTATTAAATATTAATGAGGTTATTAAGATAATTAAGGAGAGTAGAAGTAGCGACATTGCAAAGAGAGAGCTAATTGATAGCTTCTCACTCTCAGAGATACAGACCTCAGCAATATTAGAGATGAGACTTAGACGACTTACAGGTTTGGAGCAGGATAAGATAGAGAGTGAGTTAAGAGAGCTATATGATAGAATAGAGTATCTACGTTCAATATTGAAGAGTGAGAGTATCCTAAACTCAATTATAGTTGATGAGCTGAATGAGATAAAGGAGAGCTTCAGTAGCGAGAGAAGGACAGAGATTGTAGATGATTATGATGATATAGATATTGAGGATTTGATACCTAATGAACCTATGGTAGTCACAATCACCCATAGAGGCTACATAAAGAGGGTACCACTCAAGCAGTATGAGAAGCAGAAGAGGGGTGGTAAGGGTAAAATTGCAGTTACTACCCATGATGATGACTTCATAGAGCAGTTTTTTGTGAGCAAAACCCACGATACATTGATGTTCGTTACAGATATGGGTCAACTATACTGGTTGAAGGTATATAAGATTCCAGAGGGGAATAGAACGGCAAAGGGTAAGGCTGTCGTAAATCTCATAAACCTGAGAGCTGATGAGAAGATAATGTCTATAATACCTACAGCAGACTTCTCAGAGAGTAAGAGTCTAATCTTCTTCACAAAGAATGGTGTTGTCAAGAGGACAAACCTTAAGGAGTACTCCAATATTAGAAGTACAGGCGTTAGGGCTATAAATTTAGATGATGGCGATAGTATCGTAACGGCAAAGATTATTATCCCAGATGTTAAGTGGCTATTTATAGTTACAAAGAAGGGTCAATGTATAAGGTTTAGAGTCGATGAGGTTAGAGAGATAGGGAGAGCCTCTAGAGGTGTTACTGGTGTAAGGTTTAAGATAGATGATGATTTTGTAACTGGAGCAACTATTATCATAGATGAGGATAGGGAGGTTCTTATCCTCAGTGAGAAGGGTATAGGCAAGAGAACCACAGCGAGTGAGTATAGAGTTCAGGGTAGAGGTGGAAAGGGTGTAATTGGTATGAAACTCACCTCTAAGACTGGAGATGTGGTTGGAGTTGTTATGGTTAGAGAGGATAAGGATTTAATGTGTCTTACAAGTGTAGGTAAGATGATTAGGGTAGATATGCACTCAATTAGAAAGACTGGAAGAAATACATCTGGAGTGAGGGTAGTAAATGTAGATAGGGGGGATAAGGTAGTAAGTGTAGCTAAGTGTCCAAAGGAGGAGAGTGAGAGTATCGATGACTTAGAGAGTGATATTTAATGAAAAAAATATTTTTTTTAACTCTCATACCACTATATCTATTTTCAGAGATGGTTGATATAAAGGCTGACCACTTCTTTGCAGATGATATCCAGAAGGTTGTTAAGTTTAAGGGAAATGCCAAGATAGAGCAGGGAGCCAATAGATTTAGTGCCTCAGAAATCTTAGTATATTTTAATAAAAAGAGAAAGGCCAAGAGGTATGAGGCTAAGGGTGGTGTAAATTTTGATATTACCGAGAGTGGTATCCACTATAGAGGGAGAGCAGAGAGGATAGTCTACTCTCCAAATAGCTCTAAGTATCTATTCTACGGGGCAGTTGTATTGGAGGATTTAACAAATCAGAGGAAGATAGAGGCGGAGACTCTATCTTTAGATTTAAAGACAGGTTTTGCCGATATTAAAGGTAGCAGAAAGAGACCGGTTCATTTCATATTTGAGATAGAGGATAGGAAGTAGATGAAACCAAAAATTATAGAGGCTAAATTTATAAAATCTGCACAATCTATCGGAGATAGTTTAGACGATACAGTTAGTGAAGTTGTATTTCTAGGACGTTCAAATGTTGGTAAGAGTTCAACAATAAATGGGTTAACTGAGAGAAAAAATTTGGCAAAAAGCTCCTCAACCCCAGGTAAGACACAACTTATAAACTTTTTTGATATAAAATATAGGTATAGAGATAGAGATTTTAATATTAGATTTGTAGATCTACCTGGTTTTGGATATGCGAAGGTATCTAAAGACATTAAGAGAAATTGGCAGAGAAACTTAACAGAGTTTATAAGGGAGAGGGTCTCTATTAGAATCTTTATCCACCTTAGAGATGCGAGACACCCCAAAACAGAGATAGATATGGATGTTGAGAGGTATATATCTCAATTTATTAGGGGTGACCAGCTATATCTAAATATCTTTACAAAGATGGATAAGTTAAATCAGAAGGAGAGGGGAAGATTGAAGAGGGAGTTTAATGGTCTAATTGCAGTAAGCAATTTAAAAAAGATGGGGTATGATAGGGTTCATAGAGAGATACTTAAACATATATTTGGGATAGAGTAATGGTTAAATTTGTGAAGGCCAACCTCTCCGATATTGCAGATATGCAAAATATAGTTGGGGATAGTGTAGAGGATGGTGCAATTTTAAGAAGGAGCGATGATGAGGTTGCCACAAATATACGCTCATATACTCTGGCTAAGAGTGGTGATGAGATTATAGGATATCTGGCACTCCATATTCACTCCTTAAGGTTGGCAGAGATTAGGAGTTTAATTGTATCTGAGAGATATAGGGGGGATAGGATTGGCTCAAGGTTGGTTAAAATCGCACTGCAGGAGGCGAAAGAGCTTGGGGTAAAAGAGGTGTTGGTATTGACATATCTACCACACTTTTTTAAAAAGCTAGGGTTTATAGAGATACCTAAAGAGACAATACCTGAACATAAGATATGGACAGACTGCATAAAGTGCATTCACTTTCCTGTCTGTAATGAGATATCTCTTATTTATAAGGAAGAGTAGATGGGTAGTATATATAGTAGTTATGACTATTACGATAGAAAAAAAAAACTTGTGGAGTGGGTTCTAAGTGTATCATTTATGATGTTCTACCCTATGCTGGTATCTATGTATCCACTTCTTCCACCATTGATAGGTCTCATCGGCGTAATAATAATATTCAATCTTGAAAAGGATGTGGTTAGAACACTTGTTGCGATGCTATATCTCATTAATTTAGATTTAAATTTGGGATTACCATTTATGTTATCGATATTCTCAATATTAATAATAAACACATTTGTATATCCAAATGCCAAACTTATAATTAGATGTAAAAGCTGTCTGCTTATATTTCTACTATTTCTAATCGATATATTCTACTATAGCAACCTCTTTGTTTACGACTTTATATTTGGAGGTGAGACTATTATTGCAAATAGTATGCTCTGGTTCTA
>JAADDP010000157.1 GCA_013153825.1 Campylobacterota bacterium | reverse complement strand
ATGAACCACATATAGAGAACTCCTCATAATCTAGTAGAAATAGGTATGGCGATGGATTTTTGGAGCGAAGAAGCCTATAGAAGCTCAATGGTTCTATCTCCCCCTTCTGGGTATATCTATTGGATATAAGTATCTGGAATATATCTCCAGAGCGTATCATCTCCTTGGACTCCAGAACTATACTCTTAAATCTCTCCTCATCTATAGTATACTCCCCAGTACCATATAGATTGGCTCTCTTGAGCCTCTCAGGTATATACTCTCTATATATTAGAGCTTCAATATCATCAAATCTATCTATATAGTTCTCATCATTGATTATAATTGTCAATTTAGAGCTTTTGTGTGAGAATGCCAGTATGATTGATGGTCGGACGAGGTCTAAATCTGGGCAGTTTAGAGTATCCTTAAGATTTTCCATATATGGTTTTAGGGTGGGTTCAAAGAGTTGAACCATATCATACCCAATATATCCTATAAATCCATCTACAAAAGAGAAACCTAGCTCCTGCTTTAGTCTATTGTATCTATCCCTATCTATGGCTCTATAGTACTCCTGCAGGAGGTTAAAAGGGTCAGAGTCGACTATTTCACTTCTCTCACCTCTCTTATAGTAACTCTTACCACCTTTATATGTAACCCTCTCCATATCCCCTATTGTGATAAATGAGAAGTTTCCATCTCCATTATTAACCACACTCTCAAAGAGCATGGTTATCTCGCTTGGAAACAGCTCCCTTATTTTACCATATAGAGCAACTGGAGTTAACTGGTCAAAAAGAGTCTCTCTTACCATATATTCTATTTTGCTTTATAGATAAAAGCATCAGGTGCTATCTTTCTAACACTATCCAGATCCTCTTTTGCATCATCTCTTGTAGCATAAGGACCAACTAAGACTCTAGTAGCTCCACTATCTGTCTCTATCTTCTTATAGTGTAGCCCCTTATCTCCTACCAACTTAATAGCGTTTGATGGATCTTTAAATGTTCCAACTTTTATATAGTACTTCTTAACAACTACACTCTTCTTAATTGGTGTTGGAGTTGGTGTAGCTATATGTCTCTTCACTGGAACATAGTGTTGCTCATCATTAACTTTCGGCTTTGGAGTATTTTTTGCTACACTCTTATGGCTATTATCCTCCTGAAGTGCCGGTTTAATATTCGCATGTTCACTCTTATTATGTTTTGACATCATAGCTGTAGCCCCAACAACGGCTGCTGTTGTTCCAAGAATTGCTGTACCTGTACCTATAGCTGATGTATCCTCGCCTGTTACATTCTGTTGAGCTACTGCTGTAACACCATTTGATGCCGTCAAAATACCATTTGTCTCTCCATCTTCTCCTAAAATTATCTTAGTTATCACAATTGATATTACCAAAATAATAAATAGTAGTGCCAAAAGTGTTAAAATATTTTTTAGCTGAGCTTTTTTAGAGTCGCTGTTGTCATCTATGACAATGTCATTCAGATTTTTACTTTCCATCCTCTCTTGTCTCCATATTTTTTAAACAAGAGTATAACACAAAAAAGGTTATTTTATAGTGTAAAATCATATTTTTTTGCTATTATTTGTTAAAATAATTCACTTTTAACTCTAAATTAAACTTAAAAAACTGATTTTTATCCTATAAAATTTCAATTTTATATCTAAAAGAGTATCTACAATTGTAATATATTTCAACTCTTTTCTTAAACCTTTTTAGATAAAATTTCACCACTAAAAGTGAGGGTTGAGTATGCGAGTTGTGACTGGCGTTGTTGGAAATGATATCCATGTCGTTGCCAACAGATTAATTGAAATTTCTCTAAGAGAGAGAGGGTTTGAGGTATTTAATTTAGGAGTTAACACCTACTTAGAGGAGTTTATAGACGCTGTAATTGAGACAGATGCAAATGTTCTACTTATCTCCTCTCTAAATGGTGAGGCTGAGGGGTGGAGTAGAGACCTACCAATATTAAAGGGAAAATTTGATTTAGATAGTGTGCTGTTTGTTATTGGTGGAAATCTCAGCGTTGGAGAGGCTGATAGTGTTGAGATGGAGAGAAAATATAGAGATTATGGATTTGATTTAGTATTTCATCAGATAGATTTAAATGATGGGCTAGATATTGTAGAAGAGACTCTAAGAGATGGGGGTAGATGATGTTTCAAAGAGAGCGAGAGATAATCACAAACACCCCATATACAGATAGTTTCGATTTTGATGAGATAAAAGAGTTTATAAGAGGAGCAGATAAGGAGCTATTTATCTCCTATAAGTTTAAAAATAGTAACCAGATGCTAGTTCAGCCAAGAGGGGGCTTCCCAACATATGATAAGGTCTTTAAGCTATATGATAAGTTTGTGGAGGCTGGAGTAGATGTTCTCCCACTCACAATAGATAGCAATACAAGATTAAATGATTATGAGATGGCAAAGAAGATGTTGGCTCTATCAGAAGAGAGTGATGAGAATATGTTAAATGGATATCCTCTCATAAACCATGGATATAGAACCACAAGAGAGATGGTAACCCACTTTAAAACCCCAATTAGCCTAAGACATGGAACGCCAGATGCTAGACTCCTCGTTGAGGTGGCTCTTGCTAGTGGAATTTTTGAGATAGAGGGGGGTCCAATCACATATCTACTCCCATACTCCAAAAACTTCCCATTAGATAAGGCATTTCTATATTGGAAATATGTAGAGAAGGTATGTGCTAGCTACTCAGAGCTAAATGAACCTATAAATAGAGAATCTTTTGGGCCTCTAACTGCCACTATGCAACCTCCAGCAATTGTAATTGTAATTCAGATATTGGAGATGTTACTCTCACTAGAGGAGGGTGTAAAGTCATTCTCCGTAAGTTTTGCACAAAACGGCTCAATGCTCCAAGATATTGTAACCTCCAATGTTATAAAAAAACTATCCCGAAAATATGCAGATATGTTTGGATATAGCGATGCACAAATACATCTAGTGTACCATCAATGGATGGGTGCATTTCCTAGAGATAAGAGCTTTTCAGACTCCCTTATAACCTCATCAACAGTTATCGCCTCTATGGTGGGGGCAGATAAGATTATAACAAAGACTAGAGATGAGGCTTTTGGTATTCCAACTCCAGAGGTTAACGCCATGGCTGTAAGAAACACAAAATATACACTTCAAATCCTAAGAGGCATTCCAAAGATATCTGATGAGGCAGAAGAGGAGAACCTAACTCAGATGGTAGATGATATCTTAGAGGCTGTCTTTAATGATAGAGCAGATACCCTCTGGAGAAAGGTTCTAAACTCAATCAAGAGTGGAGTTATAGATATCCCATTCTCTCCACATATTATAAATGCTAGTGAGGCTATCACGGTTAGAGATAGAGACTCAAATATTAGATTTTATGAGAGAGGAAAGATACCAATTAGTGATAGGTGTCTGAAGTTTGAACGCTCTAAGGTAGAGCTTGGGTCTGACTCTCTAGTTGAGCATATTATCAAAGATATCTCTATTATGCTCTAATCATCAAAACCTTTTAAATCAAAAACCCCTCGGCTCTTATCCTCCTCTATATCTGAAACTACGGAATTCTTTCCGATACCTTGAAGTTTTAACTTCATATCAGATGGGTTTGTGGCAGTTTCAAGTACGGTATCTCTATCGATTATACCCCGATTATATAAATCTAGTAGTGCTTGGTCAAATGATTGTGAACCGTAAATCTCTTTACCCTCCTCTATAGTATCTAAAAGCTCAAAATCTCTATTCTGCACTATTAAATCTACAACTCTAGGGGTTCTTCTCATAACTTCAACAACAGCTGTTCTCTTTCCATTAACCCTCTTTACAAGCCTTTGGGATATAACTCCCTCCAACACAGAGGCTAGAGTCATTCTAATTCTGTTCTGCTCCTCCTGTGGAAACATTCCAATTATCCTATTGATTGTCTCTTTTGTATCTATGGTGTGGAGGGTTGAGAATACTAGGTGACCAGTATTTGCAGCGTGTAGAGCAATCTCTATAGTCTCTAAATCTCTCATCTCTCCTATCAATATTATATCTGGGTCTTCTCTAAGAGATGCCCTAAGTGCATTTGAAAATGATAGAGAGTCTTGCCCAATACTTCTCTGAGAGAGTAGAGACTCTCTATCCTTATGAACAAATTCAACAGGGTCTTCTACCGTAATGATATGCCTCTTCCTATTTCTATTTATATGGTCTATCATACCTGCTAATGTCGTTGATTTTCCACTTCCCGTAACTCCAGTAACTAAAACCAATCCTCTACTAAGGTTCGATAGCTCCTTTACAACATCTGGAAGCCCCAATTCATCAAGTGTTAAAATCTTTGTAGGTATCACCCTGAACACTGCACTTAACCCATCTAGTTGATGAAAGAAGTTTACCCTAAATCTACTACTCTCATCAAATATATATGTAGAGTCTAGCTCCTTTTGTGATATAAGCTCTCTATACTGCTCACTACTCAATATCTCTCTAGCAATTCCATCTAACTCATCTCTACTTATGCGTATCTTTCCAAGCTTTAAAAGCTCTCCATTAACTCTAATTCTAATATTAGAGCCTGACTTTAGATGTAAATCACTTCCACCATTATGTATCAAATTTTTTAAATAGAATTTTAA
>JAADDP010000010.1 GCA_013153825.1 Campylobacterota bacterium | reverse complement strand
GATTTGTAGATGCCCCCTCACCAATAGTAACCTTCATCCCCTTTAGAGATGGAGAGTGGCAGACTCTAGCACAATTATCTACATGAGGTGAATCCATAGTCTCTCTACAAAACTTTTGGAAAAGATAGGCACTCTCGCAATTTCCTCTAGCCCCACCAATTGCACAAAAGCTATCTCCCCCATATTTATCTTTTATTTCAGAAAGTTTCATAGAGGCAATGGTAGTTGCAGTATCTAAGTCACAAGTATAGTAGACCTCATCAAAATCTAATAACTTATCTCTAACAACCTCTTTTATATGAGGATTTTTCTCTAAAAACTCTCTTCTTACTCTAGGCTCTCTAACCCTATCTTTGGCATCTACAAAGTCAAATCCATACTTCCCCTTAATACAGAGCTTACCTTGAGATACAACCCCGTCCTTTTGAGCATAGATTTTTTGGATTTTATTATCTTTAACCACTCCTGTAATATCACACCCTACACCACAATAGGTGCATACACTCTCTACCTCTTTTAGACTATTGCTCATTCAGTGACCCTTGATAATTTTGAATTTAAGATAAAATTTATCCTAATTTAACTTAAAATCTCCCCTTTAAATCTCCATTATAGACAATATCTTTCACATCAATGGTATCATCATTCAACATAGATGGGACACTCTCTTGCTCCTCTAGCTTCCTAATCTCCTCATCTAACTGCTCCTCTTGATAGGTCATCATCATATCTGCACTCATAACGGTAGGAACTTGCTGAATTTTAATTAACTTCTCAATCTCCTCTTCAACATCTTCTCCCTCTATTGTCAATATAATTTTTCCCTTAGCCTTATCATGAAGGTGATAATCACAAAAATCTGCCTCTTTAAAAATCTCTACTAAGTTATCTATATTTTCAGACATCGCCTGAACTACTACGCTTGATATATTCAACTTCTCTCCTTTAATCCAATCTCCAAGCCATGATGGTATTATCATCACTTGCACTAAATAGATGCTTCTCATCTCTAAATATTATAACATTTAGGGTGCTTTTCTGCCCTTTTAATATTGCAATATCCGATTTTGTCTCTCGATTGTAGATGTAGATATTATTCTTCTCGTCCATACTAAATGCCACCCTCTTAGCATCTGGGCTTAATGCTGTTGAGTAGATTAGAAAGTTACCCTGAATATAGTCCCCTTTAGCTGTTTTAAGGTTATATATTGAGCCTCTCCTATCTTGACCTGCACCACTTATATAATCGCCCTTAAAATCGACCCTATAGACATTATCCACATTCTGCCCCTTAAGCTCTCTTATAACCTCTCCACTCTTGACATCAATCACACTCAATACTCCACTCTCACAAGAGAATACAGCTCTACTCCTATCCCCATTTAGGGCAAAATCTGAAAATTTGGATTCACTCAACTGTTTTCTATATAGCTCTCTTTTAGTTTTTAAATCCAACAAAGAGACCTCATCACTCAGATAGCCAAGTAGTATATGGTCTCTATCTATAAATCTAGCCTTAATAATACTTCTCTTATCATCTGGAGAGAATATCTGTGTTAGGTTCTTATCATATATAAATAGATTTGAGTATCCACCCTTTCCACTATCACTAAGTAGTAAATATTTTCCATCAATCTCATCTACACTCATAACTCTAGCTGGAACAGTATCCCCCATAAAGTCTTTAATATCTGGAATTGATATCTCCTTTAGCTTCTCTCTCCTCTTATAGTCAAAAATCTCAATATGCCCCATATCAGTAGCCACTATTAGATTATCTCCTCTTAAAACCATATCCTTAGCAGTTCCATTAATATCTATCTGATACTCTGGTTTTACAATCTCTACACTAAAAAGCATAACAGTAGATAGTAAAATAGTAGATAAAAGTCTCATAATAACCTCCTTAAAGTTTATTTAACACTATATTCAATGGCAGAGGTGGGGCATCTGGATATACAAAATCCACAAGAGGTACATTTAGCAGAGTCTATTACAGGGTTAAATAGACCATTAAAGAGGATAGCATCGTCGATACATGGCTCTCTACACGATGAGCATATAACCCCATGGTGTGCTACACATCTATTAAAATCAATTTGGAATATGGCATTTAATCTTGATGAGGTGTGAGAATTCTCTAAAGATAGAACTCCAGCCTCACAGAGATTGGCACACTCATCACAGAAGCTACACCCATTTTTAGAGAAGTCTAAAGTTACACTCCCATCTTGGGCAACTACAATAATCTTTTCAGGACAAGCAGATATACATCTCCTATCCTCACAAGATTTACAGCTCTCAAAATCTATATACTCTCTAAAGTATGGGGGTCTAACCAAGAGAGACTCTTGGTCTACCCTATTTGTAAAAGATTTAAAAAGCTCTCTTCTACCATCCATTACTCTATATCTACACCCTCATTGATGACATCAACTAAGTTAGATTTCCCCTTTAGCTTATCATCTTTAAAATCTGGTGTAAAACTATTCTCAACTAGAGGCTTAACATTAGCTTGTGGTGCATGGCACTGTGAGCAGTTAAATCTACCTTGATATAGACCATTTAGCTTTTTAACCTTCGCCAACTTAATATCTGAAGTATTCTTAATATCCTCTCCAACAACTTTACCCTCTTTTATAACCTTTCCATCTTTCATCTTGGTATCTGGTCTAAAGTTTATAAAGTGGCTTGGTGGAATAGGGGTAGCACCCATACTCTTTGCAACTTCTGGCATGTGACAACTTAGACACTGGTTATTCTCTCTTGTAATTGGGAGTAGCCCATCTACAGAGTGAGGTATCATTGGTGGTGCATTCATATATGCTCTCTCTATCCTCTTAGATGTCCCTGGAGCATCCTTACTATAGCTAAACTCTACAGGTTTCACATTTGACTCATCATGGATAGATGTCTTTCTAAGTCCCAACTCCTCTTCACTAATCGATTTATCTCCAGAGGCAAAACCAATTGAGACTAAAGCAAACATTGAAAAAGCTACAATTAAACCCTTTTTAACCATTATTCTCTCCTTTTTTGTAAAATTTTTTAATATTAAACTCTAGAGCATTATCTCCACAGACATCAATACAGCGTCCACAATTGGTACACTCTCCATCTGCAACCATAATACTCTCTCTATTTACCATATGCAATACCTGATTTTCAGGACATACAATCTTACACTCCATACAGTTTGTGCAGTTTTCATGGTTGTGAGAGACCCTAATTAAACTCTTCTTTCCTATTATTGAGTAGGTAGCACCAAGAGGGCATAGGTGACCACACCACCCATTCTTTACCCCAAATAGGTCAAATAGAAAAATAGCCACAATAATAGATGCACCAGCACCAAACCCAAATATCACACCTCTTTGCATAATTGTAATTGGGCTAATAGCCTCAAAGGCAGAGAGTCCTATAACAGCAGAGACAACTAGACTAAGAGCCAATATCCAGTATCTAGCACTCCTCTTTAGAAATCGATAATTTACCTCTTCTCTATCTAACTTTAGAACCCTTCGAAGCCAATTTGCAAAATCTGTAACTAAATTTATCGGGCAGACCCAGCTACAAAAGGCTCGACCTCCAACAACTGCATAGAATAGAGTTATAATCAAAACTCCAATAATAACATCAACACCCACAACAAAGCCAGATGCTAAAACCTGCAAAAACATATATGGGTCGGCTAGTGGGACAACCCCAAATAGTTTAGAGCTTCCAAATGTCCCCTCTAAGATATGCCAACCGTAAACATTTGCACCAAAATATAAAAATAGTAATCCAAGCTGTGTTGCTCTTCTAGCTAGGAGGTATCTATATCTCTTCATTAGTAATCAACCTCCAAATCCATACTATTTAGATAGTCAGATGGCTTTTTCTCACTTCTCTCATTTTGCGTATGTATCTCACTAGCATTTTTGACCCTCTGTTGGTCACTGGTATCCCAACCCTTTACATAGTGGTCTCCAGCCTTTCCTGTTGAGTGTTCTATTGGAAGCACAAATATTGCAGGTTTCTCTGTAATACAGGCCTTCTCACAGAGTCCACACCCCGTGCAGATATCGGAGTGGACAACAGGGAGTAGAAAGGCATGTTTTCCCGTCCTATCATTCTTTTGATACTCAAGGGTTATCGCCTCATCAAGTAGAGGACATGCTCTATAACATGCGTCACACTGTATTCCCCAAAAGGCTACACAAGACTCTTTATGGACTACTGCTAAGCCCATTCTAGCTTTTGTAATATCAAGCTCATCTTTCTCATTTAAAACAGATTTAATATCTAAAGCTCCAGATGGGCAGACAGGAACACATGGAATATCATCACACATAAAACATGGCACATCACTAGGCTCAAAGAATGGAGTTCCAACCAATACATTATCTCCACCCTTTGCCATCTTTAGAGTTCCAGCCCTACTTGAGCCATCTCTATCCTTGTTACTATCTCTATTTACACAAGCCTCAGCACACAAACCACACTTTACACAAGCCTTTAGAAAATCCTCTTCACCTATCGCCGCTGGTGGTCTAAGCACCAACGGAGAAGATTTAGCCTCATAAGTATAGCTACTCCACAACAATCCACCAAGAGCTGTTAAGCCAACGCTTTGAAGGGTCGTTGCCATAAACTTTCTT
>JAADDP010000051.1 GCA_013153825.1 Campylobacterota bacterium | reverse complement strand
ATATTTTATAGATGGGTAAAGATAAGTAATTTAAAAAAAAAATTACTTATAATAACAAGATTATTAATATGGAGCAGTAAAGTTGGAAACTAAAGAAGAGAGACAGAAAAAGATTGTAAATATGTTTGATACCATTGCACCAACCTACGATTTAGCAAATAGGGTTTTAAGTATGGGGATAGATAGGAGGTGGAGAGATATCGGGTGTCAGAGAGCATATGAGATTTTAGATAGAGAGAGCTTAACACAGATTACAGATGTGGCTTGTGGAACTGGGGATTTACTTATATATTGGCAGAAGAATGCACAGAAGCTTGATATTCAAGTAGAAAAGTATATAGGAGTTGACCCCTCAGTTAAGATGTTAGAGATTGCAAAGGAGAAGGTTAAATTTGCAAAGTTTCTAGATGGAAAGGCTCAAGAGTTACCAATAGCCGACTCCTCTACAGATATTGTATCAATCTCATATGGAATTAGAAATGTTGTAGATAGAGGAGATGCTCTAAAGGAGTTCTATAGAGTTCTTAAGAGTGGTGGACTTGTGGTAATTTTGGAATTTACAAAACAGAATAGAGATGGTTTTCTATCAAAAATTGTAGATTTTGGAATGAAGAGGGTACTACCTAGAGTTGGTGGATTAATCTCAAAAAACTATGAGGCGTATAGATACCTTCCAGACTCAATAGAGGATTTTTTAACAACTGAGATGCTGGAGGATGAGTTAAAGGCTCAAGGCTTCAAGGTTAGATATACAAAGTCCTTCTCTTTTGGAATTTCCACCCTAATTATTGCACAGAAATAGACTCCAATTTATGGCTAATGGTCTCCAATCGATATTGGAATTGACTCTTCATATACCAATATCATATGAAAATAGAACGCTATCTAAGAGTATAATGGTAGATGAGGTGAATACCTTTGAGGTTATAGTATCAAGTCTCTTTGAGGGGGAGAGGGTACTAATCGTAAATTTCTATATTCCAAATCTGGATAGAGATATAGATGGGGTATTTTTTAGAGGTATCCACTACTATAAAAAAATCTTAACTCCAGATAAAAGGCTATATATTCGTGGAAAAGTTAAGATATATAGGGGGTCAAAACAGATTCACCAGCCTCAAATTTTAACTGAGAGGTCTATAGATAAGATAGAGCCTATATACTCCAAGAGTGAAGATATAGATAGAGAGATGGTGAATATGTTCAGAGAGATGAGGGAAAAGATATACCTATATTTAAAGCACCATGAACGGTTAACAATGGAGGAGAAGATGGCAATATTCCACCTCCACTACCCTAGAAGTATAGTTGATACATATGTAGATACAGAGCTACTCAAGAGAGTTGAGGCTATTAACCATATAGAGAAGCTATCAAAGAAGAGGATAAAATTTCCACCAATAAAGAGACTTACAGGAGATGTTGAGGAGTTTATCGAGTCGCTCCCTTTTAAATTGACAGATGACCAGAGCAGAGCTATATCTGAGATAGAGAGAGATTTCAAATCTGATATAGCTACACGTAGATTGGTTATAGGAGATGTCGGTTCGGGTAAGACAATTATAATATTGGCTTGTGCAGTTATGAGTTATCCAGATAGGTCTATACTTATGGCACCAACATCAATATTGGCAGTTCAACTCTACCATGAGGCTATAAAGTTTCTTCCTAAACATATTAAGGTATCTCTTGTAAAGCAGGGGAGTGGAGATGAGGCTCTAGATGCCGATTTTCTAATTGGAACACATGCACTCCTATATAAGGATAATCTCCCAGAGGCTCCATTGATAATGATAGATGAACAGCATAGATTTGGTACAAAGCAGAGAACGATGCTTGAGAAGCTCGTATCATCTGGAGAGAGAAGACCACACTTTCTACAGTTTTCAGCCACCCCAATCCCAAGAACCCAAGCTATGATGTTGAGTAAGATAATAGATGTAACCTTAATTGAGCAGATACCATTTAAGAGAGATGTCACAACGAAAGTTATAGGGAGAAGAGATTTTGGTATGCTTCTTCATAAGATTGAGGAGGAGATTTCTGAAGGGCATCAGGTTCTAATAGTATATCCACTCGTTCAAGAGAGTAGCTCAATTCCATATCAATCTATAGATGAGGGGAGAGTATTTTGGGAGAGTAGATTTGAGAATGTCTTTGTAACTCATGGTAAAGATAGAGAGAAGGAGAGTGTTCTACTTAAATTTAGAGATAGTGGGGATATTCTAATAGCCACTACAGTTGTTGAGGTTGGAATATCTCTCCCCAGATTGACAATAATAGTTATTGTTGGAGCTGAGAGATTAGGTTTAGCCACACTACATCAGCTTAGGGGGAGAGTTGGAAGAGTTGGGCTAAAGAGCTTCTGCTACCTATATACAAACAATACGGATAGTGAGAGATTGAGAGCATTTAGTAGAACAAGTAGTGGATTTGATATTGCAAAGTTGGATTTAAAGTTTAGAAAGTCTGGAGATATTCTTGATGGTACAATTCAGAGTGGTGTAAAGTTTAGATGGCTCAACCTGGTGGAGGATGAGCATATTATAGAAGAGGCTAAGAGCAGATTTTAGAGAAGGGGATATTTTGAAAAATTTCATATTTTATATTTTTATACTACTCGTATTTTCAATATGGTATCTACTATCAATAGACTATTTTGGAATATATGAGAGGGAGCAGGTCAAAAGTGTAGATGGGGATAGGGTCAAGTTGATACTACACCAAGCCGATAGGGGTAAATCGGCAATATCTGTAGATTATTTTGTTAAACACTTTGAAAAGTTTAGAGAAGAGCCATTTAACGGTACCATATTGGCTGGTGAAAGTTTTACAGATACCATATTGGGTGGAGGAGATGTAAGCTATATCGATATTATGGAGGAGTTAAAGCCTATAGCTGACCTAAATATATCTCATAGTGAGATTTTTCTACTCGTAAATATAGATTTTGCAGGAGACCTGTGGGATATTCCAGTATGGAGTAGAGTAGCAAAAAATTTTGCAAATTTGGCAAAGGTTGCAGATGAGTTGAATCTGAAGGGTATAGTATTGGATAGTAACCCTAAAAATGATAGAGGTAAGATGATGGTAAATTTTAAATTTCCATCTAAAGGGGATATAAGGAGAGAGCCAGATAGTTACGAGGCTTGGGAGATTGAGGGGGCAAAGTTCTATAGGAGTGTTAAGATTGGATATAGAAATCCAAACTACACATTTTCAGACCACATAAAGAGGGTTACACAGATATTTAGAAAGATTATGGTATCAATCTCCACAAACTATCCAGATATAACATTTATGGTCTATTCAGGTGTCGACCTAAACAGCCATAAAAGAGTGGCAAATGTATATCAGAAGGCTCTCTTTTTAGGGCTTCAGAAGGGTGCAGGGGATAGTGTCAAGCTATATGATATGGCATATATATACTCAAAATCTAGAAAAGAGATGCACTTTCAAAACTCCTACTTCTGGAGAAAATATGGGGTGGCAGAGGATAGGTATAATGATGAGCTAAATGGGAGTTGGCAGTGGAAAATTCCTAGGAGTGATAGGGAGGAGTGGACAAAGAGGGTCAAGGTCGGTTTTATCATAGATACAGATAGGTTGAGGGGTAGTAGAGGTATAGCATCAGCTATTAAGAGGGCATTTATATATTCAGATGGATATGTAGTACTTTTCTCAAATAGAGATAACTGGATAGTACCTAAAAATAGGAGGAGAATGGATACTCTCCAGAGGAGAGTTGAGAAGGCTCTAAGGTAGAGCTACTCTAAACTATCAAGTAGCTCTAAGAATGATACCCTAAACGCCTCAAGCCCCTCATCGAGTAGCTCTCTATATATCTGCTCCATATCTATACCACTTCTATTCAGTAGCTCAAAGTATTCATCTATCTCTTCACCATCTATAGGTAGAGCATAGTCACTATTCCCACTCTCCAGATAAGCCTCTATAGTATTGAGTGGAGCTGTATTTATTGAGTGTGGAGCTACAAGTTCTGATATGTAGTAATCTTTAGGTAGAGAGCCACCCTTAACACTTGTACTTGCAAATAGTGTTCTGATATTAGGTATACTATTAGACTCAACCATATTATATATTTTTGACGCATTATAGATACCGGTTCTCCCACCATCTATACCAATCTCTCGAAGCCTCTCATCAAGTTTTCTATCAAATCTACTTACAAATACAGATATAACACCCTCAACTCTACACCCACCATCAGCCTCACACTTAGATATCCCTCTCGTCATAGCTGTAAATGAGTTTTTTGCCTGTTCAGGAGAGAATACGAGTGTGGCATTTACAGATATCGCACAGCTCATAAGCTCATACATAGCCCCATATCCAGCCTCCGTGGCAGGAATCTTTATCATAACATTTGGCTCACCTATAGCATTAAATAGTCTCTTAGCCTCTGCCACCGTAGCCTCTCTATCATTAGATAATCTAGGGTCAACCTCAATTGAGATATAACCATTACTCCCCATATCATATAGAGGTCTCAATATCTTTGCTGCCTCCCTGATATCTCTAATAGCCAACCCCTCATACTTCTCCTTTGGAGTTAACCCATCCATATCTCTCAACTGCTCTAGATAGGCATCTGACTCCCTAATTGCATTTGCAAATATAGTTGGGTTTGATGTGGCACCAGATATGTATCCTCTATCTATAAGAGTCTTAAATCCACTCTGAAGGAAACCTCTCTCTATGAAATCTAACCATAATGTAAAACTTCTGCTATCCAAAGATATACTCCTTTAATTATAAAGTGTGCCATTATACAATAACTAAAGTTCATATTTATATAATGGGATAGGCTATCTAGCTGAGGCTGAGAGGTAGCCGACAACCCTTTTACTATCTCCACTTGCATCAAAGCTAGTTCTATAATCTATAATTTGGCTCTCACTCGCCACAGAGACTAGAGCCTTAACCCCTATAAGTCCACAAGCCTCACACCTATTTAGGTAGTTTAAATTTAACTCTTTTATCCCCTTGAGGCAGAATCTATCTATATCTTTAGCCCGATTTAGTGGGTAGAAGTGGCTAAGGTCCGTACTTATTATAAGTAGAGTTCTGGTCTCATTTAGTATCTTCTTCACAATTAGAGCTAAATCTTTATAGTCTATATCTCCATACACTATCTCTACAACCTTTACATCTGGAAGGTAGTGCTGTATAAAAGGGAATTGAACCTCGGTTGAGTGTTCATGGTGCATATTATCTATAAACATTAGCGTCTTATTGTTATCAATCAACTTTCTACTATACTTTACATCTATGGGTAGAGTTCCACAGGGGGTATCAATATTATCATATAGAGCTATACTGGCCCCTTTAAAGTGGTAACGGTGGCTAGGACCAATTACCACTACCCTCCTAAAGTTTTTAGGATTTACCAATCTATATGCTGAGTTTGCCGTATATCCACTGTAGAGATATCCGGCGTGTGGAACAATCAGAGCCTTTGGCTCAAAAATCTTTTCAGCCTCTGCACCCGTCCTATTGAACTTAGATATATACTGCTTAATACCCCTACATCCATTTGGGTAGAAAGCTCCAGCTACACTCACTATTCTACTGCTCATACTATATAAATACTCCATCTAATCTATATCCACAATTGAAACATCTACCTCTATTGAGGTTATACTCTGTAACACTAAAAACTCCCCTCTTTATCAAATCCTTGCTACAGACTGGACACTCTGTCGTATTTTTGAAGTTTATATTCCCAATATATATATAATACAATCCAGCCTCTCTCCCTATCCTATATGCCCTCTCGAGACTCTCTAGAGATGTTCTCGGTAGGCTCTTCTGTTTATAGTTGGGAGAGAATGCCGATATGTGCCAAGGTACATCTCTCCCAAGTTCATCTACGATAAACTTTGCAATCTCTCTCAACTCCCTATCACTATCATTTTTTGTTGGAACAATTAGAGTTGTTATCTCAATCCATATACCAACCTCTTTAAATAGCTTTATGGTCTCCAGAACCCTATTTAAATCGGCTCCCAACTCCCTTCTGTAATACTCTGCATTAAAAGATTTTAAGTCTATATTTGCCCCATCTATTATATTGGGCATATCCACCACAACCTCTTTAGACTCATACCCATTTGTGACAAATATAGACTTAATTCCAAACCTCTTAGCCTCAATTGCGATATCTCTAGCGTAAGGGTAGAATATTGTAGGTTCATTATATGTGAATGCTATAGTATCTGACCTATGCTCAACTGCCAACTTTACAATCTCCTCTGGAGAGAAGTATCTACCCCTATCAATATTTGCAGTTTGGGATATTCTCCAGTTTTGGCAGAATGGACATCTAAAGTTACACCCCACCGTCCCGATGGAGAATGCTTTTGAGTTTGGTAAAAAGTGGTATAGAGGCTTCTTCTCAATCGGGTCTATAGCCACTACAGATGGGTAACCGTAGGCTAAACAATCTATCTTATCTCCAACATTCCTATTTATACCGCAAAGCCCCTCCCTATTGAGCTTAATTTTACAGTAGTGTTGGCACAGCTTACAGACTACTCTCTCATTATCATATCTTTCATAAAAACTGCTCATAGGTAAATTTTATCCCGAAATCTTTTACAAATTATAACAAAAAAATTGAATATCTACTCAACTTTTTCAACCTGATATGTGTAAATTTGAGGATGAGCCTCTAGACAACCCTCTGGATTTATACCAGCCTTTTGGCATAGATAGCTGAAGAAGAGTTCAAAATCCTCTATCTCCTCCCAAACTTGGGGAAGAAATGTAGCTTGGTAGCCATTCAATTTTAACACAACCCCATCTACTTTTGGTCTAATCTTCCCCTTTAAGTCATCTTTATCCCTATACTCCACCCTCTTATATGGGCTAAGTAGCGATATTTCTATAGTTATATTATCTATATCCTCCCTCTTTAGGGGGGGAAATCTTGGGTCGTTAAAGGCTGAAGACTTTGCATTCTCTATTAGGTCATCAATTAATGGTCTATATGCTATTAATGAACCGATACACCCTCTGAGGCTCTCTCTCTCCTTTATTGTAACAAAAACAGCTCCTCTTCTTAGTAGTTCAGGATATCTCTTAATTAGATTTTCTCTATCTATTATTCTCTTATCAAATTCGCTTAAAATGGCATCTTTTGCTATCTTTAATAGTATATATCTATCCATATTTTAACCTCCAGCGTTAAAGAGTGTTTCAGATATTATATCTAAAATTTATTTTAACTCTTTCTAATATTTTCAATTATTTTTAAGCTTTGAAACGATATAAATCTCTTTTAGTAGTCATGGAGTTTCTGCTACTAAATTTATTAAAAAAGAGAGGTAATATAGTATGGCTTTAAAAATAACTGATGAGTGTATAGCTTGTGATGCCTGTAGGGAGGAGTGTCCAAATGAGGCTATAGAGGAGAATGACCCAATATATATTATTGATTCAGATAGATGTACAGAGTGTGTTGGACACTATGATGAGCCACAGTGTGTAGCTGTGTGTCCCGTAGATTGTATAATTCCAGACCCAGATAGTGTCGAGAGTGTGGAGGAGTTAAAATTTAAATTTAGACAGATACAAGCAGAAGAGTAATACTCTTTTATTTATCTCTTAACTGCCCACAAGCTGCTGAAATATCCAGTCCTTTAGATTCTCTAATAGTGCAGAGTACCCCTCTAGAGATTAAATATTTTTGAAAATTTAACATATCTTTTTTATCGGGTCTCTGATATATACTCCCATGATATGGGTTAAAATATATCAGATTTACTTTAGCCCTTATCCCATTTAGTAGTGAAACTAACTTTTTTGCAGATTTTAAATCATCATTTATATCCTTGATTACTAGATACTCAAACATAACCTTTTTTCTAGTATTAACAGGGAACTCTTTAACTGCATCTATAATAGATTTTATATTATAGGCTCTATTTATAGGCATCAACTCCTCCCTCAAACTATCATCTACTGCATGTAGAGAGATTGCCAGATTTACTCCCAAATTTTTCTCCCCAAGTTTTCTGATTTTTGAACTCAATCCAGAGGTGGAGATTGTCTGTCTATTTGGTGATATTGCCATTCCATCAGGGTCTGAAAATATTTTAGATGACTTTGCAACCTCTTCCAGATTATCTAAAGGCTCTCCCATACCCATATAGACTATATTTAATCTTCTATTTGAGGCTATATTGTTATCCTTTTTTATGAGCCTAACCTGCTCCACTATCTCTCCTGCACTTAAGTCTCTCATAAACCCACTCTTTCCAGTTAAGCAGAAACTACACCCAATTTTACATCCAACCTGAGAGGATATACAGACAGTATATCTAGCGTGATGTTTAAGTACTCCATCTTCATGGTACTCCTCAGCCTTCATTAGGAGGAGTACCGCCTCAACACTATTTCCATCACTCAATTCAAATAGATACTTTTTAGTCCCATCGATACTGCTCTCCACTTTTATAATTTTGAGAGGCTCTATACTATATTTCCTCTCTAACTCACCGATTAAATCTTTCGGTATATTTCTCATCTCTCTATATGATGTTATATATTTACTATATAGCCAAGAAAAAATCTGTTTTGCTCTAAATTTGGGTCTACTTATCTCTTCCAACTCTTTTTTTGTAAAATCTTGTAAAAATCTCTTCATAGTTCTCTCTCTATATATTCGATTAAAAGCTTCATGCTCTTCTTATGGTTTTTTAAAAAGTCTCTGTGGGCATCTCCATTGCAGTAGTTTGTAACTATAAATACCCCTTTTGCTGGAATATTAAACTTCTCTGCAACTTTTAGAACGGAATAAAACTCCATATTTTCAATATCTATACCTATAGATAGATACTCTCTAGATATATCATCTCTTGTTGTGATGTAGTTTGATGAGTTTACAGATACCTTAGATGAAACTCCTGCCCTATTCTCTATTGGTGAGTAGCTATTTAATTTAAAGAGTGAACTCTCTATGTTGTAGGCAGATGTGGAGTCAACTATATCAAAAATATTTAACCTTCCATATGAGCCACAACTTCCAATAAAGGTTATTGAGTCTGGTCTACTCTCTATGCAGATTTTAGTTAGATTTATGGCACTATCTACTAAACCAATCCCTATTGGGGTGGCAAAGTGGAAGCTCTCAATATCTCCAGCAGATATAATCATCTAAACTCTCACCGCTATACCACTCTCTCTTAAATATCTCTTTAAATCTAAGATATCTATCTCTCTAAAATGGAATATTGAGGCAGCCAACGCTGCATCAGCCTCTCCCTCTATAAAGGCATCTCTTATATGCTCCATAGTTCCAGCACCACCACTAGCGATTATTGGAATATCTACAACCTCAGCAATTTTTGAGTTTAGCTCATTATCAAATCCAGCCTTTGTACCGTCACTATCCATAGATGTGATAAGAAGCTCCCCAGCACCTCTACTATAGACCTCTCTCGCCCACTCAACAGCATCTATCTCTCTATCCACTCTACCACCATGGGTGAATATGTGCCATCTACCATCTCCAACTCTCTTTGCATCGATTGCAACCACAATACATTGTGAACCGAACCGTTTAGATGCCTCATCTATAAAATCTGGTCTATCTATACCTGCAGAGTTTATACTAACCTTATCACACCCCACATTTAGGAGTCTATATATATCATCAAGTTTTCTAATCCCACCCCCAACTGTTAGTGGGATAAAGACCTCTTTTGCCACCTCTCTCACCACATCTACAATTGTATCTCTATTCTCATGAGATGCCGTAATATCTAAAAAAGTTATCTCATCAGCCCCCTCTCTATTGTACCTTTTTGCCACCTCTATAGGGTCTCCTGCATCTCTTAACCCAACAAAGTTGACCCCCTTTACAACTCTACCTCTATCCACATCTAGACAGGGGATAATTCTTTTAGCAAAATACTCCATTTTTTACCTTAAATAGCTATTTCTTCGGTTAAAATTATATCTAAAAAAGCTCTTTAAAGGGGGAAAATCGTGCTG
The DNA here is from genome assembly GCA_013153825.1 of Campylobacterota bacterium. Taxonomy (GTDB): domain Bacteria; phylum Campylobacterota; class Campylobacteria; order Campylobacterales; family Sulfurovaceae; genus UBA1140. Next base: position 9,604 of record JAADDP010000051.1, on the reverse strand, counting down.
AAAGCTCTGCTCATAACCATACTCTCAATTGGTGCAGTTGGTGCTGAAAAGTTCAATCCAGATAACTCTCTAGTTGATAGGATTATCATTAAGAAGTCTGTAAGAATGTTATACCTCTCATCAAAAGGCTCTATATTTAAGGGGTATCATATATCTCTAGGTAAGTCACCAGTTGGTGCTAAGGTTAAAGAGGGTGATATGAAAACTCCAGAGGGGGTATATATATTGGACTGGAGGCAGTTCAGTAAGAAGTATAACAGGTCTCTACACATATCATACCCAAATAGAAGAGATAGGGAGAGAGCTAAGAGGTTGAAGGTTAAACCAGGTGGTATGATTATGATACATGGGACACCACCACACTGGAAACTATCGCCTATAGGGGATTGGTTACCTATGCTTACAGATTGGACTGAGGGGTGTATAGCACTAAGTAATGAGGATATAGAGGAGATTTGGGAACTTGTCCCAGATGGTGTTCCCGTCTATATTCTACCCTAAGGCTACCTCCTACTATTCCACTCAAAGTAGGTTTTAGCCTTTGAGACTCCACTATAATCGAAAAATAGCTCTCTATCTCCTATCTTGATAAAGAGACCATTATCATCTGCTTTTGTCAATATACCTTTTAGTCTCTCTCCATCATACTTAAACTTTAGCCTCTCTCCAACTGCAGACTTAAAGTGGTTTGGCTTTTTCAGTTTTCTCTCAATCCCTGGAGAGCTAACCTCTAGAAAATATCTGCCACTAAGTGGAGGGTGAACATCTAGAAGTGGAGATATCTCATTTGAAATCTCTGCACATAGCTCTAGGTTAACACCTCCAGCCTTTGTCACATATACTCTAAATATCGTCTCTCCACTATCCTGTATAGTCTCAATATCATATAGATAGGCTCCATTTGACTCAACAATTTTTTCAATTTGACCACTCAGACCCATACTACTTTTCCTTTGCAATTTTTTTAAAAAGCTCTTCAATATGAGATATCTTCTCTAGCTGATTATCAAACTCAAATGTAAATTTTGGAGCCTTAAACCACCCCTCACTACTCCTGATATAATTTGAGAGGTATTTAGAGACAACCTTTAGCTGTCTCAATGCCTCCCTCTGCTCCTGCTCCGATAGGAAAGATTTATCCAGATAGACCTTAGCATCATACCTACCCCTTGAGCAGACAACCTCCGTAACAGTTAGAGAGTTAATTCTACTATCATTCATAGTGGCTAGAGCCTCAGGTATCAGCTCTTGGAGTCTAGCCTCTGTTCGCTTTCGCTTTATCTCCTCTTCTCTCATAGCTACTCTCCCAACTATAGGGTCGCCTGTGTCTCCACAGTCTTGAATGTCTCTATTACATCTCCAACCTTTATATCGTTGAAGTTCTCAAGCATAATACCACACTCAAAGCCACTTCTAACCTCTTTAACATCATCACTAAATCTCTTTAGAGATGATATCTTGGATGTATATACAACAACCCCATTTCTTATAAGTCTAGCTCCAGCATTTCTAGATATGAACCCATCTACAACTTTACAACCGGCAATTGTGCCAACTTTAGCCACAACAAAGACCTCTCTAACCTCAGCTTGACCCGTCACCTCTTCAGAGATTACTGGACTCATTAAACCACTTAAGAGAGCCTTTATATCATCTATGAGTTCAAATATTACAGAGTAGGTCTTAATCTCGACTCCAAGCTCTTTAGCTTTCTGTTTTACAACCCCTGTTGGTCTAACATTGAACCCTAAAATTACAGCATGTTCACTAGCATTTGCAAGTTGAATATCACTCTCTGTAATTCCTCCAACTCCACCATGGATAATATTTACCTTGACCTCTTCATTCTTAAGCTCAGATAGAGTTGCCTTTATAGCTTCGAGTGAACCCTGAACATCTGTCTTGATAATTACAGGAAGAGATTTTAAATTCCCCTCTGCAATGACTGCCGATAGATCCTCAAGAGTAACTTTTTGACTCTTTGATAGCTCTTTAGCCCTCTCATACTCAGCCCTCTTATCTGCAATCTCTTTCGCCTGTTTCTCGCTATCCATAACTATAAGGATATCACCGGCTGTAGGAACTCTATTTAGACCTGTAATGGCTGTAGGTGTACTTGGACCAACCTCTTTAACCCTTGAGCCATCATCTAAAATCATTGTTCTAACTTTTCCATAAGTTGTTCCAACTACAAATGGGTCTCCCACTCTTAGAGTTCCATTCTGAATAATTATATCGGCAACTGCTCCAAATCCCTTTTCAAGCGAACTCTCTAATACTATAGCCTTCGCTTTTCTAGTTGGGTCAGCTTTTAACTCTAAAAGTTCAGCAGTTAGTAGTAGAGTCTCAAGAAGTTCATCAATCCCCTCTCCTGTATGTGCAGATACAGGAACAAACTCATGCTCTCCACCCCAATCAACTGGAGTAATCTCTAACTCTGCCAACTGTGCCTTTACCATCTCTGGATTTGCACCCTGTTTATCCATCTTATTTATCGCAATTACAATCGGTACACCTGCAGCCTTTGCGTGGGATATAGCCTCTTTTGTCTGCTCTTTTACACCATCATCGGCAGCTACAACGATAATTACAATATCTGTAGCTTGAGCCCCTCTCGAACGCATCTGTGTAAATGCCTCATGACCTGGGGTATCTATGAATGAGATTTTCTTCCCACTCTTCTCCACCTGATATGCTCCCACATGTTGAGTAATCCCCCCAGCCTCTTTCTGTGCCACCTTTGTCTGTCTAATTCTATCTAAAAGAGAGGTCTTTCCATGGTCAACATGCCCCATTATTGTAATAATTGGTGGTCTCTCTACAAGATTTTTATTCTCCTGCTCATCATATACCTTTACATAGTTTAGTTCACTTAGAGGGTCTACCGTTTTCACCTCTATTCCAAACTCCTCTGCCAATATCTCGATTGAGTCCTTATCCAGAAAGTCATTCTGTGTAAACATCGTTCCGAGAGTAAATAGAACCTTAATCACCTCTCCCGTAGTTTTTCCAATCTTCTCTGCAAACTCATATACCCTAACATTCTCTGGAATCTGGATAGATGTTACCGACTCTCTCTTCTCCCCCTTCTTTGAACCCTTCTTCTTCTTAGGAGTTGGTCTCTTCAGGTTTCTCTTTCTACCACCATTGTTACTATTTGAGCCTCTATTCTGCTGATTTGAACTACCAGATGCCCTCTTTTTAGACTCCTCTCTCCTCTTCTGCTCCTGCTTAACCATCTCCTCATATATATTCTTATCTGAGAAGTCTAGCATCATAACTTCCGGCTCATCCTCAAAGTCAGATATAGATTTACCACTATCAAAATTTGCATGGGATAGAAGCTCCAACCTCTCACCACTATCCTTAGCTTTCGCAACCCTCTTAGGTCTCTTTTTAGGCGATGGTTTCTGCTTCAGCTCCTTTGAGATTTTAGACTTATCACTATCTTTTTTACTCTCAACCCTCTTTATCTTAACCTCATCATCCCTCTTTGTCTCTTTAACAATCCTTATTCTAGGCTTTTTTATATCTGCCTTTTTTATGACTGTTATACCGACTCTCTTCCTCTTCACTTTAACCTTTTTAGAGCCATCTCCACCCTGTTGCTCTTCAGGTTTAACACTCTCAACCCTATTACTCTTCTCTTCTACTCTTTTACTAGATTTAGCTCTTCTATCCTCTCCCTTTTGAGCATCTTCCCTCTCTTCTCTCTTCTCTCTATTGACCTTTATATCGCCTCTACCTGCTGTTGAGCCTTTTCCTCTTCCCCTTCTATCTGACCTCTTAATAACAACTCTCTTATTAACCTTAGGCTCCTTATCAACTTTAGGTTTTGTACCATTTACAACATAATTCAAGAGTTTATCAGCCTCTTCGACTCTCAATGTACTATTTGCCGCCTTTACATTGAAGCCCAACTCTTTAGCTTTCTCAATTAAGACTGCATTTGATGTCCCTGCCTCTAGTGCAATCTCTTGGATTTTAATCTTATCCATTACTATCTAACTCCTTTAAATACTTAACTAGGCGTTCAAAATTGCTATCCGTTACTCTAAAACGCCTCATTAAGCTCCTTACTTTTTTATCATTACTACTACAAGCACTACACAAATAGAGACTTCTACCCTGACCACTATAAGGAATAATAGTATTATCTTTGTGTTGTAGTCTTATTAGTTCTTTCTGCAGTTCTCTAACTCTACATGTTACACACATGCGTATAGGCCCATTTTTTCGCATAATTATACCTAAATAATTTTATTAACTCTTTGAAGTAACACCATAATTATCAAGAGTTCTACTGAATACCCTATATTTAGGGAACTTCTCCTCAAGTTTTTTGTGTATTTTTGAGGCATCATCTCCATAGCAGAGGGTGAAAAATGTTGAGCCACTTCCAGATAGCGTACTCATTAAGGCTCCACTCTCAAGAGCTATCTTCTGAACCTCAAAAAGCTCAGGCATCTGCTTCATTCTCCTTGTCTGGTGCAGTCTATCTTTAGACGCAATCTTCAGTAGTTCCCAAGATTCACTCATAAATAGAGCAGTAAGAAGTGATGAGTGGGATAGGGAGTAGACAACCTCCTCTTTTTTATATGTGTCTGGAAGAATTGTTCTAGATTTTGCTGTAGATATTGTCTTATTTGGTATAACTAATACAGCCTTGAGGTAGTCGGGCATCTTCCTCTTTTTGCTATATACCTTATCATCCTCCACACATGATACATTGAAACCTCCCATAACAGCTGGGGTTATATTATCTGGATGTGGTTCATACTCTAGAGCAAGATTTAATATCTTTCTCTTGCTATATCGCTCCTTAGCAACTACAAATGCAGAGGCTAAAGCAGCCACTATTACTGCCGATGAGCTTCCCAGACCTCTAGAGATGGGTATCTTATTATTAAATTCAAATCGAAAATTATCTCTTCTCCCTTTCAATATCTCATACTGCTTATTAAATATGTTCATAAATAGTAGATTTTTTCTAATGTGAGGGTTGTCTGCCCCCTCCCCCTTTGTGGAGACAGATAGAAATCTTGAAGGTTTTATAATAATCTCATTTCTTAAACTTATTGCCAACCCTAAACTATCGAAGCCTGGTCCCAAATTTGCTGAAGTTGCTGGAACTGATATAAACAAAACTCTCCCCATTACTATACGGCAGGTAGAACATATATAGGCTCACTACTCTCCAATATCTCTATCCCTTCTAAGCTATCTGGTAACTGAAACCTCTGCTCCACTGCCTCATTAAATTTTTCTGTAATTATATTCTCTTTTTCTTTTATAAAGTATATTTTACCCATAGCTTTTATAGGTTTATTCCCATTTAGAGCGAAAGCGTCACATGCAGAGAATTTTATCCCATCGACAATCTCCATAGTAGCAAGTGTTATGTAGGTTATCTTTATAGACATATAGCTACCTGGACCACTTGTATATATCACATCTCTATAGCAATACCTCTCCTTAAGCTCCATCAATATCCTTAGAAGTGAATCTGATGTCTTCTCCCCACTCTCTATACTCTCTACTAAATTTCCACCCCTATCATATACGCCAACCTTTAGTGGAGAGGAGATTGATATTATTAAAATTGAGTAGCTCATGCAAAACTCTTCTCAAACTCCATAACCATCTTAGACCTCTTAACTGTAACAATCTCATAATTTGCACTATCTGCCAATAGAGCCTTTGTAAGCTCATGGTTTAACTTATGCCCCCCTGCAAATGAGCTATATCTTCCAAGAATGTTATAACCCATAACCATTAAATCACCCATCGCATCTAATATCTTATGTCTCACAAACTCATCTCTATATCTAAGACCTTCTGGGTTTAGAACCTTCTCACTATCTAGACCTATAGCGTTATTTAGACTCGCCCCAAGTGCTAGATTTATACTCTGAAGATATTGAATATCTCTGGCAAATCCGAATGTTCTAGCTCTAGAGATATCCTCTATAAACTCCCTCCGTCCAAACTTAAATTTTAGATGCTCCTTCCCTATTGCTGGGTGTTTAAAATCTATTTTAAAGTCAAATATTGCAGATTTACTAGGCTCCAATCTCACAAACTTATCCCCATCTCTAACCTCAACTCTCCTCTTAACTCTCAATATTCTCTTTGGACTTCTCTGCTCCATAATTCCAGCCTCATCTAGAAGCATACAGAATGGACTTGCACTACCATCCATAATTGGCATCTCATTTCCATCGAGAATAACCCTTAGATTATCCACGCCATATGAGTATATTGCAGATAGAAAGTGTTCAATCGTGGAGATAAATCCTCTGCTATTCCCTATCACGGTAGCCATCTTCGTATCTATAACACTACTTGGGGATAGGGGTATATTTAGGGCTAAATCCTTTCTATAAAATATTATACCTGAATCAACTTCGAGAGGCTCTAATCTTAACCTTATCGGTCTCCCCTTATGTAGACCGATACCTATAATCTCTACGGCTCTCTTAATAGTTCGTTGGTTCATATAAAATCCTTTATTTTTATAATTCTGATTATATCATAGTTTTTAATAACTCTACTTTTAGTTAAATTTTGCCATTTTATAAAAAAATCATGTTATATTTGTGATAAAAATAGGAGATAGGTATGAAATTTAACAGATTGAGTGCAGAAGAGATTAGAATAATAGAGAATAAGGGGACGGAACTCCCATTTAGTGGGAGATACAATAACTTCTATCAAGATGGAATATATCTATGTAAGAGGTGTAACAATCCTCTATTTTACTCCAAAGATAAGTTCAACTCCAACTCTGGCTGGCCAAGTTTTGATGATACCGTACGTGGAGGGGTGAAGGAGGTTATAGATAGCGATGGGAGGAGAATAGAGATAATATGTGCAAACTGTGGAGGGCATCTAGGCCATGTATTTAGAGGGGAGCAGTTTACTCCGAAGAACACTAGACACTGTGTAAACTCAACATCTCTGAACTTTGAACCATTTGAGGATAGTGATAGGTATAGTGTGGCATATTTTGCAGGTGGCTGTTTCTGGGGGGTTGAGTACTGGTTCTCAAAGTTGGATGGTGTTCTTGGGGCATACTCAGGATACATGGGGGGGTATCTTGATAATCCCACATATAGTGATGTATGTAGAGGAAATAGTGGACATATTGAGACGGTAAAGGTTGTATATGATGATAGGATTATCTCCTATATAGATTTGGTAAAGTTCTTCTTTGAGATACACAATCCAGAGCAGATTGATGGTCAGGGTCCAGATATAGGCCCCCAATATATATCTGCTATATTCTATGGTAATAGGGATGAGAAGAGAATTGCAAAAGAGACTATACTATCCCTTAAAAAGGTTGGAATGAGGGTTGTAACAAAACTTATAGATGCTACACAGCATAGGTTCTACAAGGCTGAAGAGGAGCATCAAAACTACTACAAATTGAGGGGGGGAGAGCCATACTGCCATAGCTACAGAAGATTATTCTAAAACATATAGACCAACCCCACTACGGTTGGTTAAATCCCCTCAATTTTCTATGATATAATTTTATTATGAGAAAAAATATATTAATTTTAACAGTTATATCAGCAGTAGTGATGGTAAATTCACAAAATATAGTTGATGATGCAGATATAGATGTGGCTACAATTGAGCCTGAAACTTTATCTGCTAAGAGTAGCAGTGAACCATCATTCTCCAAATCAAAGAGAATATTAGCCACAAAGATATACTCTCAACACCAGAAGACATTTTATGGTGGATGTGACTATGAGATAGTAGATAATAGACTTATTCCGATACATGATAGTTGTGGATTTCACTATAGAAAAAATCTAAAGAGAGCATCTAGAATTGAGTGGGAGCATATAGTTCCAGCTTGGTTTTTCGGTCACAACTTGGATTGCTGGAAGAGAGGTGGGAGAGCCGAGTGTAGAAGGGTATCTCCAGAGTTTAAGAGGATGGAGGCCGATATGCACAATCTAGCTCCAGCGATAGGGGAGATTAATGGAGATAGGAGCAACTTTCCATATGGAAATATAAGGGGAGAGAGGAGAGAGTATGGGCGTGTAGATATGGAAATAGATTTCAGTCAGAAGTTGGCAGAGCCTAAGAGAAATATATTGGGAGATATAGCGAGGGTATATCTATATATGAGAGATAGATATGGGCTTAAGCTATCACATGAGGATGAGCAGAGGTTTATAGAGTGGAACAATAGAGACCCCGTTACGAGATGGGAGAGGAAGAAAAATCTATTAGTAAAGGAGTATCAAGGGGACGATAATATATATATAAGTCAATATAGAAAAATTGATGAGCTGAGACCTATTCCAACAGAGGGTGGAGGAGAGGAGAGCTTTTCTGATGTTAAGAGAGATTTGGAGGAGAGATTTAAACCTCTATTTGAGCTACTCCCTAAACCTATAGCCACCATTCTACTATTTATCATAGCTATAATAATATTTTTTAGAAAGAGAAAGTAGATGGGATATCGAGAGGAAGATAGGCTATATATTGGGATAATGTCTGGAACAAGCTTAGATGCCATAGATGTTGCCCTATGTCTAGATAGCTCTACCAAATTTACACTGGAGTCTAGAGTATCATACCCTTTAGATGGTGGACTTAAGAGGGATATATTGAGGCTTATAGAGTCAAAAGTATCCATAAGAGAGGTGGGAGCGATAGATTATAGGTTAGGTGTTGAGTTTAGTAGAGCTGTTAAGAAGCTATTGATAAAAAGTGGAACTAAAGCGTCAGATATAGAGGCTATCGGCTCTCATGGTCAGACAGTATGGCATGAGCCTAGAGGAGAGTACCCCTTTACAATGCAGTTGGGAAATCCATCTGTTTTAGCTGTTGAGAGTGGTATAGATGTTGTTGCCGATTTTCGCTCAAAAGATGTAGCCCTCGGTGGTGAGGGTGCACCTTTTGCCCCGATATTTCATATGGAGCTTTTTAAAAATATAGAGAATTGTGGTGTAGTGAATATAGGTGGTATATCAAACCTTACACTATTTTCACCAGAGCTGATGGGGTATGATTGTGGTTGTGGTAATGTTTTAATGGATATATGGATTAGAGAGGTTAAGGGTTTAGATTTTGATAGATATGGAAAATTTGCAGAGAGTGGGAGGGTTAATAGTAAGCTTTTAAAAAATATGTTGGAGGATAGCTATTTTAAATTAAACTATCCTAAAAGCACGGGACGAGAATATTTTAATAAGGATTTTTTAATAAAATATTTAGAACCATTCGATAAAATATCGGATTGTGATGTTCAAGCTACACTTTTGGCTCTGACTGTTCACTCAATCGCTGATGAGGTGGAGAAGTTTAATATTGATAACCTATTAATTTGTGGTGGTGGAGCTAAAAATAGATACTTAATGGAGCAGTTACAATATAGGCTACCAGATATAGATATTAAGCCTACAGATAGTTATGGGGTGGACTCGGATTATATTGAAGCGATGATATTTGCATGGTTGGCAAAGAAGCGATTGGATAGAGAAAAGATTAATTTAAAGACCGTAACAGGTGCAAAAAAGAATACAATTTTAGGTGGAGTATATGCATCCGATTGAAAAATGGGTAAAAGATTTAGGTT
>JAADDP010000125.1 GCA_013153825.1 Campylobacterota bacterium | reverse complement strand
AAGAAAGATATGAAAACATATACACTCCTTTGTAAAACTTTAATTAACTTCTCCTTTGATAAATTAAAAACTCCCTCTTTCATATCTTTCACAATTTAATTTTTGGTAAAAAGAGATTATGTATGATTGCTGTATAATTGGTGGTGGTGCTAGTGGTCTACTACTAGCAGTAGCTCTTGCAAGAGAGGGTGGAGATGTTATCCTCTTTGAGAAGAGTAGAAGAGTTGGAAAGAGGCTTCTAGCCACAGGAAATGGTAGATGCAATATTACAAACCTAAATATATCCCCAAAAAGATTTAACTCCAGAAATAGAGACTTTATAGGAGAGTCGATTCTCCCCTATAGAGATATAGAGAAGTTTTTTAACTCAATTGGTCTCCACTTTAAATCTCTCGATGATGGGAGGGTCTTTCCTCTATCCCTACAGGCGATAACAGTTGTTGAGCTTCTAGAGTATGAGTTGAGTAGGTTAAATGTTAAAATTGTATACTCAAGGGTGGAGAAGATAGATAAGATTAGAGGTGTATTTAAGGTCTCATATGGAGAGGGAAGAGCTGTAGAGTCAAAAGTTGCAGTTATAGCTACTGGGAGTATAGCAAATCCAAAACTTGGAGGCTCTAGAGATGGATTGAATTTTGCAAAATCATTTAACCACAAGATAACGCCCCTCTACCCATCTCTAGTTCAGCTCACCTCATCGGACAGGAGTTTAAAAGGGGTGGCAGGGGTTAAGGTTGAGGCGAATATATACTATAGAGATATATCTATAGCTGGAGATATCCTATTTACAAAATATGGTATCTCTGGACTTGCCATTTTAGATATGAGCTACCATATCGTAGAGATATTGAATCGAAAGGGGGGAGTTACATTAACGATAGACCTAATGCCACAAATATCTGAAAAGAGGCTCTTTAAGATGCTACTTCAATCTAAAAAGGCTCAACCATATAAGAGCATATCGATACTTCTTATGGGATTTTTAAATAGAAAGCTTATCGATTTCATATTAGATATAGATAGATTAAGGGGCGTTGATAGGCTATCGAAGAGGGATATATCCAATATCGTTAACTCAATTAAAAACTTTAAATTTAAGGTCAATGGGAGTAGAGGGTTTGAGTCTGCCGAGGTTGTAAAGGGTGGGGTAGATACAAAATATGTATATCCAAATAGTATGGAGTCAAAAATCATTAAGGGGCTATACTTCACAGGAGAGGTTTTAGATGTTGATGGAGAGAGGGGGGGATATAACCTCCATTTCGCCTGGAGTAGTGCATTGAGGGCAAAAGAGGCCATTCTATGTTCTATAAAGTAGCTACCCTATCATACCTTATAGATAGACTCTTTGGGGAGTTTATGGGGGGGCGACATCCAGTTATATATATGGGAAACTATATTAGATGGTTTGAAGATAACTTCTATAGAGATAGCACCATTAGGGGGGCAATCTTAACATCTACTCTAACTATAATTATATATCTCATTAGCCACACCCTAACTATACTGATTGGCTCAATCGGTAATGGATATGTTCAGATTTTTATACTCTCCATCATAGGTTCAATCTCAATATCTACAAAGATGTTGCATGATAGTGTAAAGGGTATAATTGAAAATCCAGAGGATATCAGATATCTAGTTAGCAGAGATACAGAGAATATGAGCCTCTCAGATAGATATAAGTCGGCAATAGAGAGCTATTCAGAGAACTTGAGTGATGGGGTGGTTGCCCCTCTAATATATTTGGCCCTATTTGGTATAGATGGTGCATTCATATATAAGGGTATAAATACACTGGACTCTATGGTTGGGTATAGAACCCCAAAATATGAGAAATTTGGTAAGGTCTCTGCCATTTTAGACGATATTCTAAACTATATACCTGCAAGAGTTACGGCACTCCTAATTGCACTTTTAATGGGGAGTAGAGATGCTTTTTTCAAATTTTACCACTTTGGAAAGGGTCATGATAGCCCAAATAGTGGTCATCCAATATCGGCTATGGCTCTATCTATCGGGGTAAAGCTTGGAGGGAACACCTACTACTTTGGAGAGCTGAAAGAGAAGCCCCATTTTGGATTGGGAAAGCTCAAGATAGATGATATGGATATTCTAAGAGCCCTGAGCTTCACCCATAGATTGGATATTCTCATCATCTGCACTCTCCTTTATGAACTTCTTTAAATCTTGATACTCTCTACGGGTAAAGTATCTCGTCTTACCTGTAGGGAGATTATTTAGGAATATACCCCCGAAACCGACCCTCTTTAGGTCTAAAACTTTAGCTCCAAAGTGTCCGAAGAATCTCCTAAGCTCCCTATTTTTACCCTCAGATATTGTGACCTGTAGCTTTGTATATCTACCACTCTCTCCCCTCAATCTGTAGTTTATAAATGGTTTAAACTCCATAGATTTTATACCACTCTCGGAGTGTCCACCCTCTCTGGCATCATCTAGCGATAGCCCCTCCTCCATAGCCCTCTCCATAGAGGGGGTTAACGCCCTATCTATCTTAATATTATATACCCTCTCAAGATTTGACCTCATCAATATATCGGCTACTCTTGGCTGATTTGTGAGGAGAAGTAGCCCTTCAGATGCGTAATCCAACCTACCTATCGGGATGAAGTGTCTAAATTTGCCTGATAGCTTATGGTATATTGTTGCTCTACCCCTATCATCTCTCTTTGTAACTAGAACACCCTTGGGCTTATTATATACAATTACGGTTAAGTCACCACTCCTCTTAACCAACCTGCCCTTAACATATACAACATCTCCACTCTCTACAATATATCCATGGTTATCCACCACAACCCTATTTACCTTAACATCTCCACCCTCAATCAACCTATCGGCCTCTCTTCTGGAGTATTTCGTGTTGTGTGATATATACTTATTTAATCTCATCAACTCTCTTTTTTGATAGGATTATAACATAATAGGTTAGAAAAGTTGGGGGGTTAAAGAGTAGAGAGTCTCAGCTCCATACTAAGGTTATTGATAGGTGATATCAGAGACTATGCCTGTGGAGCTATCTACATGAAATTTATGCTCCCCACTCTCTCCTCCCTTGGATTTAAATATCAATCTTCCGATTAATATGCCGATTATAAACGCTGTAATAAATGTTAAAATTAATGATGTGTTTTCAAACATATTTAATCCTGTTTTAAAATATTAATACATAGAAATTATAATATTTTTTAACTAAATATTCTCTAAATAGACTCTATAGCTTATGATATTAAATGTGGAGTTGAAGTTATGTAGATGAGACCACCCAATAGGGGTGGGGGGGAGCTATTATCTGCTATATATATCCTCTTTATTGAACTGCTTTACAAGAAGTGCATAGAAGTGTACCCTCTTTTTTACTCTATTTGAGACCCCTAGAGTCTCACAAACATCTCTTATCGCCTCATCTAGAAGCTCATCACTCAATGTTAGACCGAGCTTTCTCTTTAAAAAGTTCTCTCTAATTGTCTCCAATTCGCTCTTCTGGCTACAGGATACAAGCTCACTATTCTTATTATATACAGATGGACCTAAACCTATAACGACCTTCTCTATAAGCTCATCACTAATATCCAGCTCAAGCCTCTTCGCCTCTTCAATCATAGATTTAATCTTTGCCTCTCTCTGGTTCACTATGAACTCCTTATGATATATTTATAACCCCTATTTTACTCTCTTATTATTTTCATATAGATAATTTAATACCAATTTTCCATCCCTATTATACTTTCTGTATCTTCCATGCAACATATTGTTATAGTAGTGAGCCTCCAGTTGCAACTGACCAGTACGGAAATATACTCTCTCCCACCCATGCTTCATGCCATCTCTATAGTGTGTCTCTTTCCTAAGGTGACCATCTGGATAGTATATTGTCTCCAATCCATCCTTCTTATCATCTTTATAGTTGCACTCCCACTCTAAAATTCCATGGCTATTGTACCACTTCTGAATACCACTCTTTACCCCATCTCTATAGTGGCTATACCACTCTATAGTACCATTCTGGTAATACTCAACGAGAGCCCCCTCTCTCTTTCCATTTAAAATATGTATCTCTCTTCTAAGTGAGCCATCTGCAAAGTACTCTTTTATAACTCTCATATTTGGGTTGCCTATACCTCCTCCCCTTAGGTCAACAAATCTATTTATGTTTAAAATTAACATTATGAGAGTTGTAACAGATAGTAGAATTGAGACTCTTTTAACCAAATCTAATGAAAATGGTATCTGTTTTAATTTAAAAATGTTATCCATGTACATATTTTAACATAAAAAAATAAATTTTCAGATAAAATTATCCTTATAGTTCTCCCAAAGTTGAAAATCTTTAGAAAAATATTTAATTCTTACCTTCTTAAACTCCTTAGTTGAGTATAGAGGTCTTCTAGCGAAATGTTTTATCTCCTTTGCCATATCAGATATTGTTGAGTTTGTCTCCTCAGGACTCTTCCCATGAACCATGGTAAATAGGTTATATGGCCACTTTTGATATCTAGGTCTAAGGTAGCAGTGGCTCACAGCCTTAAATGAGGATGCTACCCTCCCCATCTCCTCGGCGATAGAGTCATCTATATCCCATACAACCATTGCATTGGCATTGAAACCTGCCCTCTTATGGTTCAATATTCCTGCAAATCTCCTCATGACTCCAGCCTCTTTCAATCTATTTAGGGTTGCAAAGAACTCATCATAGTCCATATTGAGCTTTTCAACTGTATCTTTAAATGGCTCCTCAACTAGAGGTATATCGACCTGAGATAGAGCGATAATCTCTTTAACTCTACTATCCAACTCTATCTTCTTAAATCTCCTCTTATGGGATACCCTCTCCCTCTTATCTCCTCCACCACTCACATTCAGTTTTACTGCAATCTTAAACATCTTAATCGTTGGGAGGATAATATACTCTATTGCTCTGCTCTCCTTAGCCAAAATCTTTATAGTCCCCTCTAAACCAAACTTAGAGTCACTAGGTACAGCTAGAGTAAACCAGATATTAAATGGGTGTTCCCTCTCATAATTGTGAGATACACCAGGGTGAGAGTTTATAATTTTAACTGCATCCGATATATCCTCTTTTCTAATCTTAAAGGATACCAGAGTTGAGCTATATCCAAGACGTTTAGTATCATATATTGGAGATATCTGTCTAATTACTCTATTCTCCTTCTCCTCTCTCAATATCTCAAGAACCCTCTCTTCACTACTACTCAATCTATCTGCTAAAACCTTAAATGGTCTAATGGTCAGTGGAAAATCATTTTGTATCATATATAACAGTTCCGATTTCATATATCGACCTTTAAATATTTTTTAAAAATTATATATGTTTTTATATAGAATAGTTTTGACCCCTATCAATAGTTATATAGTGTTATTATATATTTTAATATAGCTATGAGAGAAAATTTTATGATAAAGTGATATAATTTTGCCCATGATAGATATTAAAGTTTCAGAAGTTGCAAAGCTCCCGACTGAGAATGGACTATTCTATATTCAGGCATTCAAAGAGGGGTTTAGAGAGCATCTAGCAATATTTACAGAGGATATTGGGGAAGTTCCAATAGTTAGAGTACACTCCGAGTGTCTGACAGGTGATGTATTCGGCTCAAAGAAGTGTGACTGCGGGGAGCAGTTGGAGTATGCAAAGAGGTTGATAGCTAGAAGAGGGGGGCTAATAGTCTACCATCGACAGGAGGGGAGAAATATAGGTCTTCTCAATAAGGTGAATGCTTATGCTCTCCAAGATGGTGGGTTGGATACAGTCGAGGCTAACCACCAGCTAGGTTTTAAGGCTGATGAGAGAACCTATGATGTAGTTGAATTTATACTCAATTATCTCAATATCAGTAGGATTAGATTGCTAACAAATAATCCTAAGAAGTTAAACTCCATAAGGGGGGTTGAGATAGTTGAGCAGATACCAATTCGGATTGAGGCAAATAGCCACAATTCAGATTATCTAAAGATAAAAAGGGAGAAGCTTGGACACCTCCTATAAGTTTAAGAAGTTTACATATCTTCTATTGGAGTGGAACTCTATACACAATCTTACTGGTGCAAAGAGTGTAGATGATATAGAGGCGAATATTGAGGACTCCCTATACCCATTTAGATATATAGATTTGCCTGAGAGGGTACTTGATATAGGGACGGGGGCAGGTTTTCCAGCTCTAATATTGGCAATGGAGTATCCAGATATTGAGTTTACACTGTGTGAACCTAGAAACAAGAGAGCCTCATTCTTAAAGTTTGCATCTCTAGATATAGGTTTAGATAATGTTAAAGTTGTGAAGAGTAGAGTAGAGAATTTTAGTAGTGAGCCATTTGAGCTTATAACCTCAAGAGCAGTCAGCAACACTAGAAGACTCCTAGATATGACTGAGCATTTAAGAGATGGAAATACATCATATCTCTTATACAAAGGTGGAGATGTTGAGGAGGAGCTTAAGAGGGTAGATATAGCTATAGATTTTGATATATTTAACCATGGCAAGAGGAGATATCTATATATAAAGGGGGTGGATAATGATACTTAAGCTACTACTGGTTGTGATAGTTGGAGTTTTAATCTACAGATTGCTTGGAGGTAGATTCCCCCCACTCAGAAGAGGTGGCGTTGAGAAGAGAGGGGATGAGGATAGCTTTGGAAAGAGTGTATCTCCTACAAATAGCTGTATTGAGTGTGGAACCTATGTGACAGAGAGTGATGCAATCATATTCAAGGGTAGAACATACTGCTCAAAAGAGTGTCTAGATAGGGGGCTTTAATGTTGATATTTGGACACCCTCTAATTGACTCTGAGGTATTTTACAGTGTAAAATCTATAAGAGATATAAAGAGTAGCCCTAGTGGGAGTATTATAGTAATTGATAGCATGAAAGATAGTATGAAGAGTCTGAAGTTCTGCCAGAAGAGGTCAGTTCCATACGCAGTGAGGGTATCGACAATAAGAGAGGCGATATTTGCAAATGCCCTAAGTGCCAGATATATCATTGTTCCAAAGAGGAGTTCAAAGGGGATAATGGATATTGCTCAATACTACCTATTTGATACAAAGGTTCTTGTTGAGGTTGATAGAGAGGATGAGATAGAGGAGATGGCAAAAGTTGGTATCGATGGGGTTATATTGACCTATGGTGAGGGCTGATAAGTTTTTAGTTGAAAAGGGTCTTTTTGAGAGTCGAAACAGGGCATCAGAGGCTATAAGGGGTGGTCGAGTAACCATAGATGGAGCTTTGGCAAAACCATCAACAAGATGCTCAGACTCATCGAAGATAGAAATTATGGAGGATAGGTTCTACGTTAGCCGTTCGGCAGAGAAGCTAGAGCTATTTCTACAAGATTCCAATTTAGACCTAGAGGGGCTATCTGCTCTAGATATAGGCTCATCTACAGGTGGTTTTGTACAGATAGTTCTGGAGAGGGGAGTTAGAGAGGTTGTAGCAGTAGATGTTGGTGATAATCAACTCCATAGAAGCTTAAGAGGAGATGAGAGAGTTAAGCTATTTGAAAATAGAGATATTAGAGAGTTTCAATATGGAGGGAGGTTCGATATTGTGACATGCGATGTCTCATTCATATCTATATTGAAGATATTGGACTCGATAGATAGACTCTCCCGTAGGCATATAGTAATCCTCTTTAAACCACAGTTTGAGGTTGGAAGGGGTGTAAAGAGGAGCAGAAGGGGGGTTGTCTTGGATAGGGATGCCATATCGAGAGCTAGAGAGAGGTTTGAGAACTCTGCAAATAATTTGGGTTGGATACTCCAGAGAGTATCACAATCTAAGGTGGCAGGAAAGAGTGGAAATCTAGAGTACCTATACCACTATATAAAGAGGTTCTCAGATGAGACTTAAAAACTCTATCAGGTCGATAGCTATCGGCTCATTTGATGGGGTACATATAGCACACCAGAGGTTGATAGGTATGGCTGATGCTGTTGCCGTTATTGAGAAGGGGAGAGGCTATATCACACATGGCTATAGAAGGTGCGATTTTATAGATAAGCCGATACACATCTACCACTTTGAGGATATAAAGTCTCTATCTCCCAGAGAGTTTATTCTCCAACTTAGAGAAGATTTTCCAGAGTTGGATAGGATAGTTGTAGGGTATGATTTTAGATTTGGATATAGAAAGAGTGGAGATGTTGAGCTTCTGAGAGAGCTATTCTCGGGAGAGGTGAATGTCGTTGATGAGATTAAGTATAGAGGTCTCTCAATCCACTCATGTCTAATAAGAGAGGCGATAGGGAGGGGGAGTATTAGGGTGGCAAATAGGCTACTAAATCGACCATATAGGGTTGAAGGGCTACCGATAGAGGGTCAAGGGTTAGGCTCTATGGAGCTTGTTCCAACTATAAATATAGATGTTAGATACTACACCATCCCCAAGAGTGGGGTCTATATCACGGAGACATTAATAGGTGATGAGTGGCTGGATAGCGTAACCTTTATTGGAGATAGGGAGAGTACAGATGGAAAATTTGCAGTAGAGACCCATATATTGGATAGAGATATTGCTGTTGTAGATAGATATCGAGAGATAGAGATTCTACTCCACTCACGCCTTAGAGGAAATAGGAGATTTGATAACCTAGAGGATTTAAAGATGCAGATAGTTGAGGATATAGATATTGCTAGAGCATATCCATATCGATATCGACCTCAATGATACTATTTCCAGATAGAATAGTGGCTATATAACCATCAACACCCCTCTCTACAGATAGCAGTTTCCCTCTCAATGGGCTACCAATATCTTTTGAGAGAGTGCTATTTACCTCTCCAACCTTGATAAGCTTTCCAGAATCTAATACAGCCACCCTATCGGCTAAGTTATATATCTCCTCGGGGTCATGGCTCACTATGAGTGTTGTGGTCTTAAACTCCCTATGGAGCTTTAATATCTGCCTCTGTAGCCTTATACGCATCTTAGGGTCTAGAGCAGATAGGGGTTCATCCATCAACAGAACTTTTGGTCTTCTCATCAAGGCTCTGGATATTGCAACCCTCTGCCTCTGCCCACCACTTATACTATCGGGATATCTACCCCTAAGTGGGTATAGCTCTGTAATCTCAAGTAGATATCTAGCCAACTCTCTATCATTTTTTACAAATAGCAGATTCTCCTCTAGAGTCATATTTGGGAATAGGGCGTAATTTTGAAAAACAAACCCAATCTCCCTCTTTTGAGGTGGTATGGAAATCTCTCCATCTAACCAAATCTCCCCATCAACCTCAATCCTACCTCTAGCACTCTCCAATCCAGCCAATACCCTTAGAAGTGTCGTCTTTCCACTTCCACTCTCTCCGGTAACTGCCAATATCTCCCCATTAGCAATATCTAGAGATAGGGTTAGGAGCATCTCCCCTCTAGCTCCGAAGAGGCTCTTCTCTATATCCAACCTAATCACCGAAATCCAACTCTCCTATTTAATATATATACAGATATAAGCACTATAAAGCTAACTATCAACATAATAGCCGAGTAGATGTGTGCCATTCTGTAGTCCATTATCTCGACAAACTCATATATTGCAACAGATGCAACCTTTGTCTCCCCCTCAATATTCCCTCCAACCATTAGAACAACTCCAAACTCTCCAATGGTGTGGGCAAATGTGATAATAGATGCTGTAATTAGAGATGGTTTTATATTTGGGAGAGCCACCCTAAAAAGTGTCACCAGCCCCCCCTTTCCAGATAGATAACTCGCCTCAATAATTGCTCTATCTAGAGTCTCAAAACCACTCTGTATAGGCTGTACCATAAATGGAAGCGAGTAGAATATACTTGCCACGACGAGACCCTCAAAGCTAAATAGCAGTTTTAGATTAGATAGCCCATCTTGAGAGAGTATAATAAGCATATAGAAGCCTATTACAGATGGGGGTAGAACAATTGGGAGAGCAGTAATTGTCTCTATTAGTGGCTTAACTCTAGATTTTGTCTGCGATAGATACCAAGCCAACGGTATAGATATTATGAATAGTATAGCAGTTGTTATAGATGCAAGTTTAAAGGAGATTAAAAATGGTGTCAACTCAATCTCTCTTACTATATTAAACAATAAAGCTCCCCCCTCTAGATAGTGATATTCTCTATGAACTCAACTCCACCACTTGAGACCACTATCACATCGATAGAGAAGAGTACATCTAAATTTCTATATTTTAGATAGTAGTTGGTTGAGTTAATAACTCTTCTCAACTTTCTAGGCGATAGATTATATATCGCTTCAAACTCTCTAACTGCAGATTTTACCTCTATAAAGTGCCAAACTTCACCTTTTGTGGCGATGATGTCTATCTCCCCAAACTTTTTCGCATAGAAGTTTCTCTCCACTATCTTAAAACCCAACTCTCTAATATGGGATATGGCTATATCCTCTCCTGCTCTACCCCTATCTCTACTACTCATAAAAGCCTCTTATAATCAGCAATTGAGCCACCTCTATAGATTGGCTTATACTAATATTGTAAGTTATCTTTGTTACAATTAAGCTTAAAAAGAGTAATCTGTTTTTATGAGAGAGATAATAGCTTTTATTATGGTTCCGATAATATCCCTATCTGATAAGTTGATACTTCCAGAGCAGAATCTATCTATAGCCGACTATAGAGGTCTGGAGTATATCTATCCAGAGGAGATAAATATATCTAAGATTGCAGATATTCAAGCTCAGATTGTCGATATATATCGTGAGGAGTTCGGTTTTAATCTAGATAGCAGACTATCTATTACAGTGAACTCAAATAGCGACCAGAGGGCAAATGCTCTATCTACACAGATACCCCTCAATAGTCAATTTCTATATCTTGGAGGCTCAAACTATATAGACTACTTCTGCTCAAGCTCATGGATAGAGAGTATAATTATACATGAGACGGCTCACAACTTCCAGTTAAATCCTAAGGAGAGTGGTATCTCCAAAATGGCACATAGAGTATTGGGAAACACTCCATTTACACATATCGGGATACTTCCAATATTTCCAATACCAAATATTATGATAAATCCATTTCTACTTGAGGGTAATGCAGTTCTAAATGAGTCCCGCTTCGGAAATGGGGGGAGGCTCTACAGCGGATATGCCCTTGCAGAGCTTATTGAGATGGCAAATGGTGGTCTAATAACTCCAGAGCTAACCTATAATAGCACTCTAGAGTTCCCATATGGGGAGAAGAGCTACCTAATTGGTGGATTTTTTCAGAAGTTTCTAGCTGATAGGTATGGGATAGATAGGGTCAATAGCTACTTTAAATCATACTCAAAACAGACAATTCCAATATATCTTAATAAGACATTTAAAGAGCATTTTGGGAGCGATTTTGAGACGCTATTGAGCAAGTTTGTCGCATCAATCAAGAGTAGATATAGCCACTATAGGAGAGGAGAGGGTAGAGCTGTTGTTGAGTCTCAAATATTTCTACCGATGAATAGGTGTGGAGATGAGATACTGATGCTGGTTGGTAACTTTAGAGATTATCCGGCAATAGCCTCACTCAAGGGGGACTCCTTAAAGTTTTATAGAGGCTCATTCAGGAGGGGAAAACCATTTAAGATTGGTGGAGAGTACTATACGCAATCGGCAGTTCAGATATCCCCTAAAGAGATAAAACAGGGATTATTTAATATAGATGGAGATATAAGAGAGGGGACAGAGGGGAGGGCTATAGAGGCTATACTTCCCGATGGGAGATTCATATATTTCAATATATCGGAGTCGATGGATAAACCACACATATATCTGGGGGATAGTTTCTACGGGACATCTAGCTCATCAATATTTCTGGATAATGGTGGGAATCTCTACTACTTTAAGCAGAGAGGGAGTGAGAGAACTCTATATAAAAATAGAGAGGCTCTATTCAGCTATAGGGGATATTATGGATTTGTAGCAGATGTAGATGGGGATAAGATATACCTCATCGCCCCTACAGAAAATGGTTCAGGTCTATACATATTTGATGGTGGAGAGCTGAAGAGGGGACTCTCTGGAGATAATATTATAGATATGAAGTTGATAAGCTCGGAAGAGGCTCTCATAGCTACCATAAGTAGTAGTGGATATAGCTATTTAATATCGAATATTGAGCCAACCATCTCAACCATTCCAGATGTTGAGGAGATTAAGTTCAAGAGGAATATTGTAGATGCTAAAGATTTAAATATAGAGTCTAAGGAGTATATACCTATTGAGAACCTTAGATATAGCTCTCTAAATCAGAACTTTAGAGTTGATGGGGGTGAGACTCTATTCAACTTAAATATAAACTTTATAGATCCAGTTGGGTACAACTCAGCCACCATATCTATCTTTAGAGATGATAGTAAGCTTGTTGGTGGTGTAGGCTATATAGATAGAGAGAATATTGTAGAGTTTACCGGTGAGCTATATGGGGCAGATTATGATAGTGGGGAGGATAGCTTTGGATATAGGTTAAACCTGAACTACCCCATTACCGAGAAAGGGTACTACAGTGCATATTTGGGGATAAGCTACCAGAAGGAGTATGACTCTCTCCAGAGACCTGCAACTCTATATCTCAATATGGTGGATAGTAGAGTTTTTGGAATTAGTAGATATCCTAGTTACTTAAGTGGTATGGAGATATTTCTTGCAGATGATAGGGATAATTTTATATATGGTCTCAATTATAGAAGAGTTCAGCAGTTTGGAGAGCAGAACTTTATAAGCTTAAACTTCCAATCTATAAATAGTGATAGAGTGAGTCAAAAGGGGGAGATGGGAGTTAAGTTGAGTGGTAGCTTAGATGGGCAGACTCAAAATCGACTGGAGGTTGAAGCTCCAAATATCGGTAGAGACCTATATGTAAAAAGTCTGAATAGCTTTGAGGTTGGACTCTATAGGAGCTTTGATACTCCAATATATAACTTCTCACTCCCAATCTCCCTAAGGAGGACAACTATATACTCTAAATATAAAAGATTTAATATAGATGATTTTAGCCAGACCACATTTGGAGTTGAGGGTGATTTTCTACTATTTAATAACTTTACACTCCCAGTTAAATTTGAGTATATAAGGACACCATACGGTATGGATGAGTCTCTATTTAGGGTTAGAGTCACAATATGAGATGGCTTTTGAGATTAAATCTAAACTCTCATATAGACCTATGCTATATATATAGCCTCTAACCTTTGGGGGTATCCTCAAGAGCCTACACCTCTCTTTAAACTGCTTTGGCATACTCTCTCTTATATATGGGGCTATGTATAGCAGGTTGTCAATATGCTCTATAGCCCATACTCCACCAATTACAATTGAGTCTCCCCTCTCAACCTCTCTTCTCTGTGCAGATGATAGGAGATAGCCTAGCCTCTTTAGATATATATCTACAACTCTAACCTTATGGTGTAACCCACCAATCTTGATAATATGAAACTCCCTATGGCTATATAGCTCTCTATATCCACTCAGCACTATATCCCTATCCCTATTTAGATACTCAAAGCTCCTTATGATACCCTCTCTATACTCCCCTATTAATCTATCGGAGAACTCTCTCCTAAAGTAGTTTCTCTCATATCTAACATCACTATTGCTCTCATCTATAAAGTATCTATGACCCTCTCTATCTAAATAGCTCAGCAACTCCCCCTTCGATATATTCAAGAGTGGTCTTACAACTCTGTAGCCATCTCTCTCAACAACTGGAGCTAAGCCGAGAAGCTCAACAAGACCAGCCCCCTTTACAAGACGCATTAGAAGCCACTCAAGCTGGTCATTTAGCTGATGGGCAGTGATGAGGTTATCATATCCATATCTGCCTATTAGCGATTTGAAGAACCCATATCTAAAATCTCTAGCTCTCTTCTCAAAGTTATTGTGAAACTTTGGGGCTTTAACCGTGTGGGCTTTAATTGAGAATCTCTTAGCTAGAGATATGGCATACTCCTCCTCCTGTCGGCTCTCTAACCTAGTCTGGTAGTTTACTAGAGCTATATCAAACTCAATACCCTTATCCCGAAGTAGAAATAGGAGGGCAGATGAGTCCACCCCTCCGGAGAATGCTAGTAGGCTCTTTCCTCCTCTTAGAGTATCAAGAGCCTCTCTGTTTAGAGATAAGTTCACTTAGCCTCTCTTTCACCTTCTCAACATGCCCCTTTACCCTTACACTACTCCACCTATGGGCAATTTTTCCATCAGGAGAAATTATAAATGTACTTCTCACAATCCCCATATACTCCCTTCCGTAGCTCCTCTTAAGCCTCCATACACCAAAGAGGTTCGCCAAATTTTTATCCTCATCGGCAAGTAGCGTAATCTTCAACCCCTGCTTCTCTATAAAGTTTCTATGTCGCTTTGGGCTATCTGGACTGACACCCAAGATTGTAGTATCTAGAGAGTTGAACTCATCTAAACTATCTGTAAAATCTATCGCCTCGAGAGTACACCCCTTTGTGTTATCCTTAGGGTAAAAGTATAGAACAATCCATCTTCCCCTTATATCTCTGAAACAAATCTCCTCCTCATCCTGATTTATTGAGCAGAAATCTGGAACAGTATCGCCAACTTCTAACACTATATCTCCTTCTATTATAGTTTTAAAATAGATAGTTTAGCTCAAATCGAGCCTCTCTATATGATGGGTCGCTCTTAATTAGACCATCTGAAGAGATGGTGTTACCATCTCCTATAACGTTTGCAAATCTCAACTTCATGTAGAGGTTGTCAAAGCCCAGAAATCTCCTATTTAATATATCAAATGTGAATACTCTACTATCACTCTGAACTGCAACCTTCTCATCATCAAAGTTCTGGATGGCATATCTCACCGTAAATCTAATATCTTTAAGTGTGAATAGGTCTCCCCTAACCATATAGCTCTCCGTATTTGCATACCAGTTTGTCTGCCCCATGGCTCTAGTGTAGCCCCTAGATGGAAATGCTCTCCATGGAACTATAAAATCTGCCTTATCGGCAACCCTGCTATATCCAAACCTAACTCTAAAGTTCCTATCTGTAAGGTCAACTCTAGAGGCAAACATATTTGTATCGAGTGAGCTAACATCTCTATATCCCCTTATATCTCCCTTTAAATTTGCATTTGCAAACTCACCTACTCCATTATCAAACTGATACATCACCTTGAATGATGGTATAATAGTGATATCCCCTCCAATATGAAAAGCTCTATTAATCTCAAATATGGAGTAGGATAGTAGCCTATCTAAAAATGAGTAGTTGAACCTCACAGTTGTATCCTCAAAATAGCTATTTTTAATATCAAAAATGACCATTCTATCATCTATCCCCCTACTCTTAAGCTCAGATACTCTAATACCCCTATTCATTGAGCTATCATCATTCTCTCTCCAGATATTGGCTGGGTCATCTTCAGAGTCCCCATATGCCAATAGGTGGTGGAAGTTACTATGGTCTCTCAACTTCTGTTTAGTTAGATATCCAACCTGTAGCTTTGTTCCATATAGATTTCCAACTTTTAGTAGAACTCCCTCAAATGCGTTGGGTATCATCTTGCTATCGTTGCTACTCGTTATCATCGATTCAATCAGAAACCTACCAACCTTCAAATTTACCCCATCTCCTCTATACTCTAGAAATATCTGACCGATGGTGTTGAGAGAGTAGCTACCACTCTTAGCTACAAGATATCTACTAAATGTATCTTTTGCAGACTTTATCTTATCAAATGGGATATCTCCAATATTTAATAGATTATTTGATGTGTAGAGAGCAGTGGTGAAACCGAAGCCATTTAGATATCCACTTCTATATATTATACTTCCTCCAAACGCAGATATTACATAGTCATTATCATCTCCATCCCTATTATATATAAAGCTATTTGAACGGATACGACCGTAGAAGATACCTTCAGTTAGAGCTTCAGATAGACTCTCCACAGATTTGGGAGAGACCCTATACTTTATCGTCTTATCACTCTTTAATCTATGTTTTATAAGGGTCTCTTCAGAGAATAGGGTAGCTGTAAAGGCAATTGTAAATGTAAGCAGTGGAGTTCTCACATCTTCCTCTCATCTTTTTAAAAATCAATCTGATAAGATAGCTATGAAAATATTAAAGCTAGATTAAATGGTCTGCTGTTCAGATTATAAAGGATAAATAGTAGGTAATCATTCCCAAAATTGGATTTATACCTATTAGAACCATTAAGATATTTCCGGCTCTCTTATGAGCTTTACTATATAGACCTGGTAGAGCCTTCCTTTTGCTATCCTCAATTGAGAAATATACTGTCCTATACCAGACGGTATATAGTGAGAATATAAATATTATGTAACTGTAGAATATGATACCATTTTTCAACTCTATATCAACCTGACTAAAGCTATATATATCTATAAGTAGAGTTGAACTTACCAGCACAAATAGAGATATCTGTATAATAATATGGTGTTTGATAAACTCTCTTCTAGCTAAGAAGATAGCTCCTGCCATAAATATGGGAAGAAGAGTAAATATAGTTATAGAGAAATCTATAAAAAATGGGGAGTTGGTTCCAAAAAAACCTCTCTGCAGAATAAAGTCCATATATGCCCTCTTTAGTGAAAATTAAAAGTCTCACTAAAGTATAGCATAAGTTAATTGTAAAAAATTAGCAGATTACGACACTCTTTATCTCCGTAAACTCCTCCAATGCCCACTTTGGCCCCTCTCTTCCAACTCCAGATAGTTTAATACCACCATATGGTTGAACATCAAATCTGAGAGTTGGTATATCGTTTATAACAACTCCACCAGCCTCTGCATCATCTATAAAACTCTTTGCCAACTTAAGGTCATTTGTGAATATTGAGAACTGCAGACCATATGGGGAGTTGTTCATCTTATATATAGCCTCATCATAGGAGTCAACCTCAATTAGACTCACAATAGGTGCAAACACCTCCTCACATATTATGTTCATATTATCTGTAACACTCTTCATGATGGTTGGTGCAAATGCCCCATTTATCTCAACCCCACCAGCTATAACCTCGGCACCCTCACTCTTAGCACTCTCTATCCAGCTCTTTGCTCTATTTAGGGCATCCTGATTTATAAGTGGTCCCATGAATGTATCCTCATCATATGGAGAGCCAACCTTAAGCTCCTGCGTCTCTCTCGCTAAGATATCTGCAAACTCATCATATATGCTCTTATGTACAAAAATTCTCTGTAGAGATATACATACCTGACCACTATTTACAAATGCCCCATATACACACCTCTTAGCTGAGTACTCTAGGTCGGCACTACTATCTATATATGTTCCAGCATTTCCTCCAAGCTCAAGGCTAACCCTCTTTATACCAGCCTCCCTAATAACAATATGTCCAACGGGAACTGAACCGGTAAATGAGACCACTCTCGGGATTGGGCTTGATACGAGTGTACCTCCAACCTCTGCATCTCCATATACCACACTTAGAGCATCTCTTATGGCATATTTTGAGTTTATAAATATCTTTGCCAACTTATATGCTGTTAGTGGTGCTTCTGGAGTAGGCTTCAATACAACACTATTACCTGCACCTAGTGCCGGAGCAATCTTATGTGCCACTAGATTTAGAGGAAAGTTGAAGGGGGTTATACAGGCGATAACACCGGCAGGAACTCTCTTGTAGTATGCTATAGCCTCTTTACCACTGGGAGCTATATCTGTCGGAATTGTCTCCCCATTCATAGCCACAAGCTCCATCGCAGTTACTCTAATTGTCTCTATACACCTATCAACCTCAACCCTAGCGAATGCTATCGGCTTTGCCACCTCATTCACTATAGTATAGGCGATATTCTCCCTATACTCCTCAAGCTTATCTGCCACATCCTCAAGCCATGCCACCCTCTGATGGAGTGGAGATTTTGCACAATCTATAGATGCCTTCTTTGCAATCTCTAATGCCCTCTTTGCATCCTCTCCACTACACTTTGGGTAGCGAGATACAACGTCTCTACTATATGGACTCTTTATCTCAATAAGAGTATCTCTACTCTCCTCCCTACTCCCCATAAATATCTTTGCATCATTAATATTTTTATTATTTCCAAACAGCTCAAACATACTATTTAACCTTTTTTTACAATATTATAACTACCTACTACTTTAACATTTTTAACATTCTTGGAAATATCAACTTATTTTGATAATATATTTATATGAAACTTAATGAACTAAAAGCTATAGCTGAATATCTAAAGAGATTTAAATATATTAAGAGGGCAAGAAGGGTAAGAGATAATATTATCGAGCTAACATTTAATGGTGATATTAGCCTACTCTTCAATATGAAGAGGGGTTGTAGTGCAATATATAAGACACAATCAAATAGACCTCCAAAAAACTATAATGCACCATTTGATACACTTCTACACTCACTAATATCACAATCTGAAATTGTAGATATAACCCTACCAAATGGTGATAGGGTTTTGAAGTTTCATCTCCTCTCGAAGAGGCACTATAAGAGTAGAAAAATATCGATACAGTTTGAGTTTACAGGTAAAAATACAAATACAATTATCTTAAGTGAAGATGGTATAATAATTGAGGCGTTAAGACATATAGACCAAGAGAGTTCATTTAGGGTTGTACGTCCAAATGTTAAACTTCTAGAGCTACCTCCACCACCTAAAAAGTTTAATAGTGATAAGTTAAATATAGATGTTGAGAAGCTCCTAGAGGAGAGGTATCTGGAGTATGAGAGGGGGGAGATTGAGGCTCTTAGAAGAGAGAAGCTTCAAACCATATCTAGGAGGATTGAGAGGTTACATAAGATATTAGAGTCTCTTCCAGATGAGAATATGTTAATGGAGGAGAGCAGAGGCTATAGAGATAGTGCAAATGTTATACTAGCCAATCTATATAGAGTAAAACCGTATGATAGATATCTTGAGACAATCGATTTTAATGGAGATAGAGTTAAGATAGAGCTACCCAAGGGGGTTATGGTAAATAGAATTGGTGACCATCTATTTAATAGGGCTAAAAAGGCTGAGAAGAGGGCGAAATATATATATAGAGAGAGAGAGAATATAGAGACAAAAATAGATTTCTACTCAAATCTGCACTTTGCAATTGAGAGTGCTAAGAGCAGTTATGAGCTGGAGCTACTCTATCCAAAGAGGGGAAAATCGGAGAGGAGAAAGGAGAGGATTAAAAATTGTGAACTCTTCTGGATAGATGGTTATAAGGTTCTAATTGGGAGAAACTCAAAAGAGAACCGAGAGGTTTTAAAGATGGCAAAGGCTAATGATATATGGATGCATGTGAGGGGAATACCCTCATCTCACCTAATAATAAAGACCGATAAGCAGAGGCTCCCAAAAGATGTGATAGCAAAGGCTGGGAAGCTCTGTGTTGACTTCTCAATAAAGAGGGCTGGAGATTATGAGGTTGACTACTGTAAAAGGAGATTTGTAAAAATTCAAGAGGGTTCAAATGTGGAGTATGATAAGTATCAGACTATTACAGTTAGGAAAGATGGTATAGAGATGAGTAGTAGCAAAAAAGCTACTTAAAAATTATGGTCTTATTCCCATAGAGAAAAACTCTATCATTTAGAACCAAATCCAAAGCCCTTGAGAGGACAATCTTCTCCACATCTCTCCCAGCCCTTT
>JAADDP010000111.1 GCA_013153825.1 Campylobacterota bacterium | reverse complement strand
AACCAATATGGTAATGGGGAGTACCATTAGAAGTGGAGATGATTTTTTATACCTCTCATCTAGACCCTTAAATGGTTTCGGTACCGTTTTTCCCATTGAGCCAATCTCTATATCGAACCAGACTACCAAAAATATAAATATGACTGTGATAATTGAGTAGAAGTTAAATAGGATAGACTCTACAAGTAGAGAAGTTCCATCACCAGATATAACTCCCCCCTCTATTGCAGTTAAAATTAACCCTAAGAGGAGAGCCCCCCAACCAT
Source organism: Campylobacterota bacterium (assembly GCA_013153825.1). Lineage (GTDB taxonomy): Bacteria > Campylobacterota > Campylobacteria > Campylobacterales > Sulfurovaceae > UBA1140. The sequence goes on along the minus strand of JAADDP010000111.1, from coordinate 4,479 downwards.
TAAATGGGATAAGGGAGCATATTGGGGCAGATGTTGAGTCACAAACGAGGGCTAACTTCTCTCTACTCACCCCATTCTTATCACATAGTGGGCGAGATACTGCCCCAGCAATTAGTGAGGTGATAGAGGACTCAATAAATATTACAACCCCCAAAATATAGGCTAAGAGAAGTGAACCTCTCCTTGAGTCCAACTTCTGCTGTTTTGTCTGGATATATGATATAAATCCATCAACTCCCCCACCCCTCTCAATAAGCTTTATTATCGCCCCAACCAATAGAGCAAATAGTATAGTTTTAGTTATCCAAGCCTCACTAAAGAGAGCAACAAAATCATCAAGTAGAGCAGTAATAGCCTCAAGAGGATTGTAGTTGTGGGTTAGAAGTTCTCCTAATAGAGCTCCAAAGAGTAGAGATAGAACCACATCTTTTGTTATAATTGCTATGGCAATAATGAGTAGTGGAATTAAGATAGAGAAGATACCGAAGTTTTCCATTATTTCTCCTACAGTTTTTATAAGGATTATACTATGAGAAGATTATACATAACAGTAATTAGTATGGTGCTACTAATAAGTAGCTGTAAATCTATACAGATAGATAATAGAGAGTCTCAAATATTGAGGAGAAGTGGTCAACTAATAGTTGTAGAGACTCCAAATTGGAGTAGTAAATTTGGGACTCTCAAGAGATATGAGAGGGTAGATGGGGTGTGGCTGAGAGTTGGAGAGCCTATTGATGTTGTAATTGGGAGAAATGGTTTAGGTTGGGGAGTTGGACTCCATACAGTTCCAGAAGATGCAAAATATATTAAGAGAGAGGGAGATGGAAGGTCTCCTGCTGGGGTCTTCAGTTTAAAGGGGGGATTTGGGTATGGAGATTTAAATATTACATATCCATATGAGGTATATGATAGTCGAGATTACCACTGCGTAGATGATAGTAACTCTAGATTTTATAATAAAATTGTAGATAGTAGAAGGGTAGAGAGGGACTATAGAAGCTTTGAACATATGAGATTGAGTAGTATAGAGTATAAATATGGTATAGTGGTAGAGCATAACCGAGAGGCTAAACCGATGGGAGGCTCTTGTATATTTATCCACATTAAGAGAGATGATAGTGGTACTTCAGGCTGTACTGCAATGGGTGAAGATAAAATCTTAGATATTTTAAGATGGCTTAGAGAGGAGAGTACTCCTCTGCTAATTCAGCTACCAAGGGTAGAGATGGAGAAGAGATTTAAGTTTTTAAACTAATCTTTTTTTCCAATTATAGGACACTGCTTTGTAACTCCACAGAGTGGACAGAAGTTTACAACTCCAGCAATTAGAGGAACTACCCCCAGATAGAATAGTGGATTTCCACTATATATACCGTAGCCAATTAAGCCACCTCCAACTACCAACCTTACAGGTCTGCATATTTTACTAATCTTCTTTACATCCATAAATTTTAACTCCTAACTTTTTGCATAATATACAGTAATTATTATTATAACTATTTAAAATATTAGTCTTTTGAAATCTTTTAGCTCAAATAGTATTACATCTCTACCACCCAATCGAGTTAAACTGTTGGAGAAGCCACTCTTTGAGAATAGAGCAAACTTATCAACTTTTAAATTTGAATCTACTATCTTACGCCTCAACTTATGTAGCTCATTACCAGATACCTTTCTATTTTTATATTTACACTCCCCCACAATGACAACCCCATCGATGGTCTCTGCCAATATATCAAACTCACTATTTCTATCCCAATAGCTCCCTAAAGCTACTAGATTGCCTCCAAAGTATAGATTTAGAAGCTCATTTGATAGCTGTTCAAACATAAAACTGTTCAATATGTATATATCTCTATGAAAGCTCTCCATAAACCTATCAAAATCCCCTCTCTCAAGCTCACTCTCAAATGGGAATACAAGAGCAAACCAGAAGTTTAAAAATGGGGTATTAAATCTGACTTTCGGCTCTATCACATATGAGCGTAAGTGTCTCTTAAGCCTCTGGGCTGGGTATTTTCGGAGTGGAGCTTCTCTAGATGGCTCAAAGGTGATAATATCTAAGGAGCTGAACTCCTCTAAAATATCTCTCCCTAAACTATCTCCAACTCTAGCCCTTCTAAATATGTTTGATAACCTCCCATCACCTCTGGATACCCCTCTCAAGAGACGACTATATGGCTCTTCCAGTAGATATGATGGCTCTATAAGCTCTCTAAACTTATGGTAATTTTTGCAGAATTGACCTCTCATAATAGTATCTATATCCTCTGATAGGTTTAGGGATATCTCCCCCTCTACACCTCCAAATATTGAAAATCTCTCAATAGCTCTATCCATGGTTAGATATCCAAATCTATGAACAAACTCCTTAAACTCATAACGATACATAACTCAACCCTTCACTACACTATTGAGAAATTTCAGCTCAAGTTCACTTGCAGGAACTGCTTTACTGAATAGAAAACCTTGATATGAGACACTATCTGTTATCTCTAAAATCTTTCTCTTCTGCTCTATCGTCTCTATCCCCTCTATTATGATGTTATATTTAAACTGCTGTCCAATTCTTATAATACTCTTTACCAGCTCAAAATTATCTTGATTTGTCAATATTTCGCTGATGAATACCCTATCTATCTTCAGAACCTTAAATGCCAACTTTTTCAAATATGATAGGGATGAGTATCCAGTTCCAAAATCATCAATATTACACTCTATCCCTATATTCTTAAGCTCCTGAATAATCTTCTGGGTCTTATTGAAGTTATCTATGAGTGTCGTCTCCGTAACCTCCAACTTAATTAGAGATGGCTCTATATTATATCTCAATATACACCTCTCTATATGTTTTGCAAAGTCAACCTCATGGAGCTGTCTAGCATTTATATTTATAGCGATATACTCAAAGTTTATCAGGCTTTTACTACTCCAAGTTGATAGCTGTCTGCACACCTCATCTGTAACTTTCCAACCAATTCTATTTATCAATCCAGACTCTGTAGCCATTGGGATAAACTTATCTGGAAGGATTAGACCCTTCTCTGGGTGGTTCCATCTAATAAGAGCCTCTATAGCATTGAGTCTATTATCTCTAATAGATACTATTGGCTGGTAGTGTAGCTCAAGCTCCCCCTTATCTATGGCGTGGTTCAAGTCGTGCTGTAGTGCAGTCAACTGCTGTCTCTCTAAATCTAAAGTTTGGTCATAGAACTTAATATTATTCTGCCCCTCCCTCTTTGTCTGATACATCGCCATATCGGCTCTACGAATAATTATATCTATATTATCCGTATCCGGCTCTACAACTACAATCCCTATACTGCAAGTTATGTATAGATTTAACCCCTCTATCTCAAACATCTCATTGAATAGAGACTTTATCTTATCTGCCACATCTAGCGCTCTTCTCTCTGTATCCTCTCTCTCTCTAGATGCAAATGGGAGGGTTAATGTAAACTCATCTCCTCCCAATCTACTTAGATGTGACTCTCCTATATCTAGAGATTGAAACCTCTTAGCAACCTCCAATAGAAGTTTATCCCCAACGGTATGTCCAAATGTGTCATTTATCTGCTTAAAATTATTTAAATCCATATAGAATAGTATTGAGTAGTGGTCTCTATTTTTTGGATTTGTCAATACCATGCCCATATACTTCTTGTAGCATCTCCTATTTGGGAGTCCCGTAAGTGGATCATGTAGTGATATGTAGTTTATCTGCTCATATGCCCTCTTCTCCGATGTCTTATCCTCTACGATACCTATACCCCCTACAACTCTACCGACATCATCTAGAAGAGCTGAACATCTAAGCTCTGCCCATATCCTCTTATTCTGAAATAGAAAGTTATATGACCCCGTATGGCTCTTTGAGTTTCTCTCTTTCAAGACACTCTCCATTATCTCTACAGCCTTTTTATCTGGTATATTATGTAGGTCAAACCCCTTGAGAGAACCCTCTAGACCAAAGAGCTGGTAGAAAATCCTATTGTAGTTCAATATTCTTAAGCTATTGTCGTAGTAGAATATCCCTATCGGGACTTGAGATAGAATAGATGTCAATTTTCTCCTCTTAAGCTCCAGCCTCCTTTTAGCTCTGCTATACCCCTCCTCAATCTTCTTTTGGTAGTGGAACTTATAGAAGAGATACTCATATAGAAATATTAGGTTCATGCTATTTACTGTCGTAAACCAAACCATAACTTCTATAGAGTTTTCAATCTCTCTCAAGGTAAAATATGTGATATATGTAGATATAATAAACATTAAGATGACAGCTATAGGTGTGAGCCTATATAGTCTCCTTAAAATCCTCCTACCCCTCAATATGTTAAATCTTCTTATGTCATATAGTATATTTTTCATAGTAACCATTATATAATAATAGTTGTTAATTTTAAATAACACTATTTGTTAATAAAAAAATCGAAAAATAATCTTTTTCTATTCTTGCCCATATCTAAACAAAACTTG